>DATLBC010000011.1:0-8111 GCA_035527095.1 Ilumatobacteraceae bacterium
CCGCCGACACGCCCACGGCCTACCTCGACGAACACCCCGACGTGCTCGCCCCGATCGGTCCCGCTGGCGACGACCGGGTGGCGCTGCTGCTCGGCGCCGTGTTCGCGCTCGAGTACGAACGACGCAGCGCCGACCGGGCGACACCGTTCGCCCCCTCGGGCTGGCGCAACCTGCGTACTCAGGGCCAGCGCCAGGTGTGGCTCGAGCCCACCGGCGAGCACCTCCACGTCGAATACGTGATGCGACCCGAGCGCCTCGGCGACGGCTCGACCCGATGGGCGGCGTCGGCGTGGCTCGGACCCTGGCCCGAGCCCGACGACGACGGGGCACTGTCGGCCGAGGACCGGGTCGAACGACACGTCCGGCTGCTCGAACGCCGTGCCGACGACGGTACTGGGCGGGTCGCGATCGAGATCGACGGGCGGCGCAGTTCGGTGTCCACCGAGATCGTCCACCACTCGCTCGGCCTCGACGACGACGGCGTCGGCGCCGTCACGGTCCACACTCGCAGTGCTGCCGGCGCGTTGACGTTGACACGTGCGCCACGATTCGCGCTGCACGATGCGCAGGCCGAGGGCGGCGGTCCGATCTGCCCGCTGCCCGGCACGGTCATTGCCGTGCACGTTGCCGCCGGTGACGCCGTGGTCGACGGGCAGGTGTTGATGGTGGTCGAGGCGATGAAGATGGAACACAAGATCCTCGCCGCCGGCGACGGCACGGTCAGCGACGTGCGCTTCGCCGTCGGCGACCGGGTCGATCAGGGCGACCTGCTGGTTGCGCTCGACCATTCAGGAGACGCGGGAGACGCATCATGACCGCATCACCCGGCTCGCCGATCCGGATCGCCAACTGTTCGGGCTTCTTCGGAGACCGGCCGAGCGGTGCACTGGAGATGGTCGAGGGCGGCCCGATCGACGTGCTCACCGGTGACTGGCTGGCCGAGTTGACGATGTTGATCCTGAGTCGCATCCGCGCCAAGCAGGCCAAGGGCGGGTTCGCCCGGACGTTCGTCAGCCAGATGGAGCAGGTGATGGGCACCTGCCTCGACCAGGGCATCAAGGTCGTCTCCAACGCCGGCGGACTCGACCCCGACGGCTGTGCCGACGCCGTCCACGAGGTCGCCGACCGCCTGGGGCTCTCGCCCACGATTGCCTACATCGACGGTGACGACCTGATGCCGCGGATCATCGAACTCGCCGAGTCCGGCGCGCTCGCTCCATTCGGATCGGCGACGAGTCTGGGTGACCCGACACGGTTCCTCACGGCCAACGCGTACCTCGGCTGCTTCGGCATCGTCGACGCGCTCACCAAGGGCGCCGACATCGTGATCACGGGCCGGGTCACCGACGCTGCGGTCACGTGTGGCCCCGCGGCGTGGCACCACGGCTGGAAGCGCGACGATTTCGACCAGCTCGCCGGGGGAGTGGTCGCCGGCCACATCATCGAGTGCAGCGCCCAGGTCACCGGTGGCAACTACTCGTTCTTCCACGAGATCGAGGGCCGCAACGAGGCGAAGGGTGCGGGAGGCGGTGGCGCCCGGTTCGGGTTCCCGTGGGCCGAGGTGGCCGCAGACGGCTCGTGCGTCATCGGCAAGCACGACGGCACCGGTGGCGTCGTCAACGTCGAGACCGTGACGTCGCAGTTGCTCTACGAGATCGGCGGCCCCGAGTATCTCGGCCCCGACGTGACCGCCCGCTTCGACACGATCGAGGTCGAGCAGGTCGCACGTGATCGGGTGCGAGTGTCCGGCACGCGTGGCGAGGCCCCTCCCTCGACGCTGAAGGTCGCGATGAACGAACTCGGCGGCTACCGCAACTCGTTCACCGTGGCGCTGACCGGGCTCGACATCGACGAGAAGGCGACGTTCGCCGAAGCGGCGTTCTGGGATGCCTGCCCCTACGGGCCCGACGACTTCGCGTTCATCGAGAACAAGGTCGTCCACACGAACAAGCCCGATCCTGCGACGCAGGAGGAGGCGACCGCGATCTGGCGGGTCACGGTGAAGGATCCCGACGAACGCAAGGTGGGCCGCGCCTTCAACGACGCAATGGTGCACACCGTGCTGGCCGGCATCCCCGGCATGTACGGCCTCGGCGGCGGTCCGAGCGCCGCGTCACCGTTCGGCGTCTATCGCCCAGCGACCGTGCCCGCCGATCTGGTCCCGCAGTACGTCCACGTCAACGAAACCACCACCCAGATCGACTCGGTCCCCCCCGGCCCCGTCCCCACCCGGACCGTGACGGTCCCCCCCGGCCCCGTCCCCGCCCGGACCGAAGGGGGCGCAATGGTGGAGGTGCCGCTCGGGTCGTTCGTCGGGACGCGCTCGGGCGACAAGGGCGGCGATGCGAATCTGGGCGTCTACGCCCGGACCGATGCGGGTTGGGCGTGGCTCGACGCCGAGCTGACGGTCGAGCGACTCCAGCAACTGCTCCCGGAGACCGCTGCGCTCACGGTCGATCGCTACCGATTCCCGAACCTGCGCTCGCTCAACTTCGTGGTGCGCGGACTCCTCCAGGAGGGCGTCGCCGCGTCGACCCGCCAGGACGCGCAGGCCAAGGCGCTGGGGGAGTGGCTGAGGGCGCGTGTGGTCGCCGTCCCAGCGTCCGTGCAGGAGTAGGTCCCACGCGCCAAGCGGCCTGCTCGCCGCTCAGGTGATTTCGTTGCCCTGAGGGTCGATGACGTGCCAGGTGCCGTGGTCGTCTCGGTAGACCTGGAAGCCTTGTTCTTTGAGGTTGTTGTGGCAGTCGCAGAGTCCGCCACCGTTTCTCGGCACGGTGGCGCCGAAGGCTTTCCAGGACACGGAGTGATCGGCGTCGCACCACGCAATCGGCCGGTCGCAGCCGATCCAGACACAGGTGGTGAGCAGCAACATCACCGCCTCGCGTGATGATCCGCGGAACAGCCGTTGACGGCGGCCGAGTTCGATGACGGTGCCCGAGCCGTCGTAGACGACACGGCGGATGTGGCCGATCAACGCGGCGTTGACGACGTCGTCGGGATGCAGACGCCGCCCGGACTGGGTGCGCACCACGACATCGCGGTAGCGACGTGGCTCGGGCGTCTCACCGCGCAGGTGGGCGTCGAAGGTTTCGTCGTCGATCAAGATGTTGACCGTCGTCTTGGGTGCCTGCGAGCCAGGGGCTGCTGAGGCGGCTGCTTTGGCCATCGCGACGAACGCGTCAGCGCGGCGTTGCGCTTCCGTGCGGACAAGATCGGCGGTGGTGGCGGCGTCGCCCAAACGGCTGCGAGCGTCGGCCCAGTCGGTTCGCCATTGGGCGTCGATGAACCACGCGAAGATCTCGTTGACTTCGCATCCGTCCAACTCGGCCAGGTTGCCGGTGATGGTCCAGCCACCCTGGGGTCGGGGCCGGATACGTACGTCACGGTTGGCGTGAGCGCGTTCGTTGCGGTCGCGGTCACCGTCAGGATCGGCCAACGTTTCCCAGGTGCGGGCGCGGCGTTCGAACTCGTCGAACGATTGGCCGATCGCGTCCTCCAACAGTGCCGGTGAGTCACGCTCCAACACGCTGGCGGGGATGCGCGGGTTGGCGGCGATCCGGGCCATCAACTCGGATTGGGCGACGCCGACACGTCCGTCAGCCTCGGCATCAGCCCACTCGGGAAGGGCGTCGTGCAGACGGGCGGTCTGGACCCGACGGTGCGCTTCGGGCCCCGACAGTCGACACATGTGCTTCACCACCGTCTTCGCCGACAGGAAGCCCTGCTCGCGGAACGGGTTCGACCGGTCGACCACACCCGCCGCAGCGACCGCGGCGGCCTCGACGGTGCGACGCAACCCCTCGACCTCCTCGAGCCAGCTGCGCAACTCGTCAGCGTCCAACGCCGACACATCCACGTCGAACAGTCCGGCCATCGCCGACGACGCCCGACCGATCGCGTCACGAGCCCGAACCACCGCCGATTCCTCCACGATCGAGCTGACCAGCCGCAACCGCACGACATCGAGCGCCGCCTCGCCCACTCCCTCCCCGATCACGGTGCTGGCAGAACTCATACGTCCCATCATGACAAGGGGCTGTCACAGAGTTCGCGGGGCGACGTGCCACGGTTGCGCTCACCGGTGACGACGCCAGATTTCCCAGACGCTGCCAGCCAGGCGCGCTGAGGTCGGCGTTGCTGATGGACACGGCAGGACAGGCAGGATCTCGAACACGTCGGCGGTGCCGTTGAGCGCTGTGGCAAGGCCGGCCTCGTCCTCTACGTATCGCCGCAGCCAGCCAGGAATGGTCATCCCGACAACATGTTGAGAACCTGCGGCGAGCTCGTCGACGTCGTCGAGTAGATCGAACATCGCCGGTGAGCTGAGCCAGTACCCGGCGTGCGAGACGATCGCCAATGTGACGATCTGGCAGGCGTACGGTCCGCGAAGCGCGAGTTCTTCGACCCTTTCGACGAGCGCTTCGGGCACCCAACCGTGGTCGAGGAGATCGGCGACGATGTCCATGATGTCGATCTCGAGCTGGTCGATGGCCTCCGGGGAGGTGAACGCCTGACAGATCAGGCACCGACAGCCGGCTACGGGGAGGGCGAATCCGGGCGAGTCGGTCGCCGGTCCGAAGGGAATGATGTTCGTGGCGGATGTGGGGTCTGGAAGAGCGACCATGAAACGACCTCCGAAGGTCAGTGGGTTCACGCTGGTCGCAGAAGACGACGATTCGGACGCATCGAGACGTCCTCACGCCCCACTCTGACAGCGGGGTGTCTCAGAGTTCGGTCGTCAGACGGTCGAGGAGCGGTCGTTGACCGGCGACGATCACCGCTCGGGCCGACTCGAGGTCGAACCAAGCAGCACGGTCGATCTCGGGAAAGGACTGGATGCGCCCGGACTTCGGTGGCCACTCGAGCTCGAAGGTGTTGCTGACGATTGCCTCGACGTCGAGATCGCCCTCCACCGCCCAGGCCCGAACGACCTTGCCGCCGGCCTGTCGGACCTCGCCCAGATCGACGAGGTCGCCTGGTGGCACTGGCATCCCCAGCTCCTCGTGGAACTCGCGTCGGGCCACGGCGAGCGGTTCTTCACCCGGCTCGACCTCGCCCTTGGGGATCGTCCACGCACCTTCCTGTCGTCGCTGCCAGAACGGGCCGCCCATGTGCCCGAGCAACACCTCGACGGCACCGTTTGCCGTGCGCCGGCGCAACACGATGCCGGCGCTCCGTGTCACCGCAATGGCCCCAGCTCGACCAATCGCAACACCACCCGGTCGTTCTCGCGGGATGCATCGACGTCGACGATCGCCTCGATCCGCCACTCGTTCGAGCCCTCCGGATCGTGGAGGATCTGCGTCACCCGACCCGACATCCGGTCGTAGCGGAACAACTCGCCCGATCGTGCCGTTGCGTCGTCGAGCACGTCGGTGAACTCGTCGCGATATGCCGCCATCGCGGCGATCACGTCCTCACCGGACTGCCAACGGTCGCGATCGGCGGCATCGGCGACGATCTCGTCGTAGCCGTTTCGGCGCGCCAGGCGCTGCACCCAGTCGAACGCCCGGTTGCGCACCATCACCCGGAACGCCCGGTCGTCGTCGACGATCGAGCGCTCACCGGTGGGCAAGGTCGGTCGCAGATCGTCGACCGATGCAGCATCCTCGGGATGCAGCAGCCGCTCCCATTCGTCGATCAGACTCGAGTCGACGTGACGCACGACTGCGCCGAGCCACGCCACCATGTCGCCGAGCTCCGGCGTCGCCAGCTCCTCGGGCACGTTCTGCACGAGACCCTTGTAGACATCCGACAGGTACCGCAGCACCACGCCTTCCGACCGCTTCAGCCCGTAGTCGTTGACGTACTCACCGAACGTCATCGCCCGCTCGTACATCTCGCGCACGATCGCCTTCGGGGCCACCGTGTCGCCGCCCACCCATGGATGGCGGGTGCGGAACTCGTTGAAGTTGCCGTAGATCCACGCTGAGTTCGGCTTCGGATACTCCACCTGCGACAAGCGCTCCATGCGTTCCTCGTACTCGACGCCCGACGACTTCATCTCGGCCATCAACTCGTCCTTGGCTCGCTTCACCTGCGCAGCGAGCACCACGCCGGGGTTCTCCTGCACCGACTCGATGACCGTCAACATGTTCAACGCATGGTCGATCGCATCACCGGACCCTGCCTCGGCCCCGGAATTCGACGCGTCCGCGGCCTCCGCCTCGGCGGCGGGCAGCGCGTGGAGTGCCTCGACCGCCCACAGCGACAACGGCTGGTGCAGCGCGAACTGATCCTGCAGGTCGAAGTTGACCCGCACGCGCCGTCCGTACTCGTCGGGCTCGTCGGGGAACTCCAACATCTCCGCCTCGACCAGCGACCGATAGATCGAAATCGCCCGGCGGATGTGTGCTCGCTGGCGTCTCCGCGGCTCGTGGTTGTCGGTCAACAGCGTCCGCACCGCCCGACACCCGTCGACCTCGCTGCCGTCGGGGTCGTGCACGACCGGTCGGTCGAGCAGGTTCATCACCATCTGGTGGCTCACCTGGAAGTGCGACTTCAACTCCTCGGGTTCGCCGCTCACCAGCTTGTCGAACGTTTCCTGGGTCCAGTGCGCGTAGCCCCGTTCGGGTTGCTTCTTCTTGACGACCTTCTTCTTGCCGCTCGCTGCCGCCTTCTCGCCGAGGCGCTGGTTCTCGACCACGTGCTCGGGTGCCTGCACCCAGACGTCGCCCCGGTCGTCGAACCCCTTGCGGCCCGCCCGCCCGCCGATCTGTGCGAACTCGCGGTTCGACAGGATCCGCACGCCGGACCCGTCGTACTTGCACAACTGCGTGAACAGCACCGAGCGGATCGGCACGTTGACACCCACCCCGAGCGTGTCGGTACCGCAGATGATCTTGAGCAATCCATCTTGAGCGAGCTTCTCCACCAGCAACCGGTACTTGGGCAGCAAGCCGGCGTGGTGCACGCCGACGCCGGCGGTGATGAAGCGACGGAGGTCCTTGCCGATGGGGGAGTCGAACCGGAACCCGGCCAGCGCCTCCTTCACGGCGGCCTTCTCCGTCTTGCTCAGCGGGTCGAGCGCCAGGTAGTTCTGCGCCGCCTCGGTCGCGTCCTTCTGCGTGAAGTGGACCAGATAGATCGGTGCCCGGCCGGACTCGAGCAGCGAGGTCACGCTGTTGTGCAACGTCGTGGTGCGGTATTCGAAGTCGAGCGGCACCGGCCGCTGCACCGACTTGACGACGGTCGTGTCGCGCCCGGTCCGCTCGGTGAGATCCTGGCGGAAGAACTCGACGTTGCCGAGCGTCGCCGACATCAGCAGGAACTGGGTGTGTGGCAGCTCCAGCAACGGCACCTGCCACGCCCATCCCCGCTGCGGGTCGCCGTAGTAGTGGAACTCGTCGACCACGGCGACATCGACCGGCGCATCACGCCCGTCGCGCAACGCCCAATTGGCGAGGATCTCCTGCGTGCAGCAGATGATCGGCGCATCGGGGTTCACGGCGGCGTCGCCGGTGACCATCCCGACGCGGTCGGAGCCGAACTCGCGGCACAGCGCGAAGAACTTCTCGCTCACCAGTGCCTTGATCGGCGCGGTGTAGACGCTGCGCTTCCCCTCGGCCAGCGCCGCGAAGTGCGCTGCGGTGGCGACGAGCGACTTGCCCGATCCGGTCGGTGTGTTGAGGATCACGTGGTTGCCGAGCACGACCTCGAAGATCGCCTCCTCCTGAGCTGGGTACAGCTCGAGGCCGATCTCATCGGCGTAGTCGGTGAACCCGGCGAGGATCGCGTCACCGTCGATCGTGCCGTCGGCCAGTCGAGCTCCTGGGCCGGGCAGGTGGCGGATCAGCGGCGGATCCGCAGCGTGTGGCGACGTCATGTCCGTTCGAGGGTACGCACGGATCGATCAGGTGACTCGTTCGACGAGCGCCTGCATCGTCGCTCGTTCAGCGTCGGACAGATTCGAGTCGAGCAGCCGCAGCTGCATCGCTGTCGGCAGCTCGCGTCGGGCGGCGTCTCGGTCGATCGACGACACGAACCCGCTGACGAAGAAGCGCCGCCCGACCGCAACCACCGTGTTCATGAGTGCGGAACCATCCGGCTGGCCGGCAGAGAGCGTGAGCCAGGTGTTCGCCGCGTCGAGGCCAGCGACACCGATGCCGCAG
>DATLBC010000012.1:0-52753 GCA_035527095.1 Ilumatobacteraceae bacterium
TCGACGAGCGCGTCGCGGACCGGTGCGCTCTGCGACAGCGAGTTCCCGGTGATCTGGAAGCCGGCCGGGTTGTCGAGGAAGTCGAAGCTGGTCGGGATGTTCTGGTCGGACGCGTTCTCGGTGTAGTTGCCGTACAACCAGATGACGATGGCGACGACGATCGCCACCACCACCAGCTGGGCGACCCACTTGAGGACGTTGACATTCCGCCACAACGGAACCCGAGAGGTGACCGTTGCGGTCATGGGGCCGACCGATGTTCAGGCCGGCCCCATGACCGCATGTGCACGGAATGCATCCGGCTCAGCGGTACGGGGGTGCGTACATGATGCCGCCGTCGTTCCACTGGGCGTTGAGGCCTCGCTCGAGGCCGAGCGGAGCGAGGTGCCGGTCGAAGATCTCGCCGTAGTTGCCGACCTGGCTGATCACCTGGTAACCGAAATCGGTCGGCAGGCCGAGACCCGGGTCCAAGATGGCGTCATCCTCGGCGACGGTCAGGCCGAGCAGTTTCTGGATGTTGATGTCCTGGGTGTCGGCGAAGGTGTCGACGTTCTCCGACGTGATCCCGAGCTCCTCAGCGGCGATCGTGGCGAGCACCGCCCAGTTGACGGCTTGCGCCCACGCCGTGTCGCCATCGCTGACCGCGGGTCCGAGTGGCTCCTTGGAGAACACCTCCGGCAGGATCGTCAGGGCGTCGGGGCCCTCCGGGTAGGCCGAGCGCAGCCCGACGAGACCACTGGTGTCTCCCGACCAGCCGTCACACACACCGGAGAGGAAGTTTTCCTGGATCACGTCGTTGCTGTCGTACGGTCGAACCTCCCAGTCCAGACCGAGGCGCTGGCCCTCGGCGGCGGCATTGCCCTCGGTGGTGGTGCCCTGGGCGACGCAGATGATCACACCGTCCATGTCCTCGACCGATGTGAACCCGCTGTCGGACGCCACCATCATGCCCTGGCCGTCGTAGTAGTTCGGCTGCACGAAGGTCGCACCTTCGCCGCCATCCCGGCTTGCTGTCCAGGTGGTGTTGCGAACCAGGACGTCCACTTCGCCCGACTGCAGCGCGGTGAAGCGATCTGCGGTCTCGAGGTCGACCATCTCCACGGCCGTCGCGTCACCGAGCACCGCAGCGGCGATCACCCGGCAGAAGTCCGAGTCGAATCCGACGTGCTCGCCGGCGTCGTCCAAGGTTGCGAACCCGGGCTGGTCGGTACGGGTGCCACACTTGATCGTGCCGGCGGATTGGACGGCGTCGAGCGTCGACTCCGAAGCTTGAACGACGTCGACGGTGTCGTCTGGCGCGGTCGTCTCGCCCGGTGCGGTCGTCTCCTCGGTGGAGTCCGTCGCCTCTGGCGACGTGTCGTCGCCCGCTGTGTCGTCGCCGTCACTTGTGCACGCCGCGCCGAAAAGCGCCAACGCCACCAGTGGCACGAGTGCCTGTCGTGTGGTCCTACGCATCGAATCCCCCATCCGCCTCGCCGATACCGGCGATGCTGCTGTTCACTCGCGGCAACCTCGTGGTCGCCTGCCTCGAACCTAGACGCCCCTGGCCGGTCAGGGCAACTGTGGTTGTGCCCACACGGTGTCCGTTGGGCAGACTGTGCGCCATGACCGACGCCAGTGCAACCCTGTCCGCCGTCGCCGTCTCGACGGCCCGTTCAGCACCGAAAGCTGCCACCGCCGTCGGCTGGGGTGTGGCCACGAAGGGTGCGGTCCCACGTCAGCTCGGGTTGAGTCGATCGGCGCTCGAGGCAAACGGCTTCGAGGCCAAGCCTGGCCAGATCCTCGCCGTCCCGACCGGCGATGGCATCGCTGTGGCAGTGGGCGTCGGCGACCCGGGAACGATCGACGCGGCCGGCTTGCGGTCCGCTGCAGCCGCGTTTGCTCGTGTGGCGGCGAAGCATGCACAGTTGGCCACGAACCTGGCCGATGTGGACGGCGTCGACGCCAAGGTGGCCGCACAGGCCGTCACCGAGGGCGTGCTTCTTGCCTCGTACCGCTACACCGGACTCAAGAACCAGCCATCGAACGCATCGCGACTCGAGAGCCTCACGCTCGTCGCCGGCGACAGGCGCTCGAAGGAGGTTGCGCGGGGCGCCGGCCGCGGGAAGATCGTCGCCGCAGCGGCGGCGTTCGCACGCGAGCTCGCCAACACCCCGCCGACATATCTCAACGCGAAGGATCTTGCGACGAAGGCCGTCGACATCGGCTCCGCCGCTGGACTTCACGTCGAGGTGTTCAACAAGGATCAGCTCGAACAGATGGGCTGCGGCGGACTCCTCGGCGTCAACCGGGGTTCGACGGAGCCGCCGCGCATGGTGAAACTCACCTGGTCGCCGAGGAATCCGACCGGTCACTTGGCCCTCGTCGGCAAGGGGATCATGTACGACTCGGGAGGCATCTCCCTCAAGGGTCACGACGTGTTCCACCAGAACATGAAGATGGACATGTCCGGTGCTGCAGCGGTGCTGGCCACGATGAGCGTTCTGAAGGATTTGAAGGTCAGGTCCAAGGTCACCGCGTGGCTGATGTGTACCGACAACATGCCCTCAGGTAGTGCACTGAAGCTCGGTGACGTGCTCACGATGCGCAATGGCAAGACCGTCGAGATCCACAACACCGACGCCGAGGGCCGCCTGGTGCTCGCCGACGGGCTCTCGCTCGCGGTCGAGGAAGCGCCCGACGCGATCGTCGACATTGCGACGCTCACGGGCGCTGCGCTCGCGGCGCTGGGTCCGCAGATGGCGCCGGTGCTCGGCACCAGCCAGGCGCTCGTCGATCAGCTGATCGAGCGCTCCGCTGCCACGGACGAGCCGATCTGGCAGCTCCCGTTGGCGTCGAAGCGGTATCGCAAACTGCTCGACTCCGTCGTTGCCGACATGAAGAACATCGGTGGTCCGTACGCGGGCGCGATCACGGCGTCGATCTTCCTCAGCGAGTTCGCCGGCGACGTCCCGTGGGCGCACCTCGACATCGCCGGTCCGATGATGGTCGACGGCGACGACGGCATCTATTCGAAGGGCGCCACCGGATTCGGGACGCGCCTGCTGATCGACCTCGCGTCGAACTTCACCCCGCCTGCCTGAGGTCGTGGCCGAGACGCGCCGCGTTGTCGGCGGCTTCGGCGGCCACGGCGTCACCGATGCCGAGCGCAACCAGATGGTGCTCGATCTCGGAGGGATCGTCGCCGAGGTCGAGCATGGTCGTCGCGAGTCGATGCGCTCGAGTCAGCTCGTCGACGCCGATCGAGGTGCCGAGCCAGTCGGCGTGCGCGGCCTGGACCGATTCGGGCATGCGTCGCAGGTGGCGGAAGCTGATCGGCGGGACACGCCGACGGACGGCGAGCCCGCCGTCGATGGGATGCGCAAGCCCGAACATCACACAACGTTGCAGGGCCTTGCTGAACGGTGACGTTCGTCCGCGGGAGTAGCTCAGGCCCATCGCCTGTGCCGTCGCATGTAGATCGAGGTCGTAGCCCTCGGGCGAGCGTTCGAGCCCGGCGACGAGCCGACGCAGCAGCCACGTTGCAGTCGGGCCGAGTACGCCGAGCCAGAAGACCTCGACATATCTCGATCTCGGGTCGAACCCGTCGTCGTCGACCACAGGGTCGACCCAGGGTCGCACGGTGATCGATCCGGCGAGCGTCGGTGGTGATGGGATCTCGGTCATGGGGCCTCCTCGCAACGGGCACTGCTGGGGACGAGTCGGTGGCGCGACAGTGGGCGATTGTCAACGTGGAGGGGAACGACCCGGCGAGCGTTCGAGATCGCGGCCGTTGTGTCCGGCGGTCGGCGATCAGCGCGTGATCGTCGGAAGCAGCGATGCGACCAACTGATGAACGCGTGCTCGGTGCCCGTTGACGACATCGATCGAGTCGCCGATCAGCTGCGCATTCGGTGGGTCCTGTGCCCGAAGTGCCAGGCTCGTGTCGATGGACGCGGCAAGCGCCGGCATCGTCTGCGCGAGCTGCTGCCAATTCGCGTCCTGGCCGGCGAGGAACTGCTCCTGCGCCCCGATGGCGACGTTGTCGAGGCGGCTGCGTTCCACGGACCACCGCTGCAACGCATCGCTCGGCGGAGCTGCCATCAACTCGAGCGAGAGCTGGTCGGCGATCCACTGTGATGTGCTGAGCAGCGTCGACTGCGGTGATGGCGCGACGGCGGGAGCGACGACCGTTTCGGGCGACTTCTTCCTCGACTTCGCGATCGCCGTTGCGACGAGGGCCACCGCGGCGATCAGTGCGCCGATGATGAGCAGCGTGACGACCAGGTCGGTCGCATCGTCGTCGTCCGGCACGATCGGGTTCGGCTCGGGGACCACCGGCGCCTCGGTCGCCACCGGAGCTTCGGGTTCGACGGGTGCTTCGGGTTCGGAAGGCTCGACCGGTGCCGCCGGCGCATCGGTCGCTTCCGGTGCGGCCGGCGCGTCGCCCCCGTCGATCGTGGGCGCCGGCAGGTCGTCGATCCTGCCGCCGCTTCCGCCGTCGCTTCCGCACGCCGCGAACACCACAGCGATCGCCGCGGCGGCACAGATGGTTCGGAGACGGGCTGCTCGTAGTTCCATGCCCTCGACCGTACCGACCGAATGCTCAGCCGGCGATGATGTGGTCGAGCGTCAGCTCGGGTTCGTTCTGTTCGATGCGTGCGAGGGCGTACTTGTTCTCGAACAACGCCACCAGGTGTCCGTCGAGGCGGGCGAGGATCCGGACGCCGGGCTTCTCACGTAGTGCATCGGCCGATGCCCTGTCGGTCAGTCGGATGGCCTGATACGGCGCCGACAGGATCTCGATCGGAGCGTTGAACTCGATGTCGAGGCGGTTGGCGAACACGTCGAACTGCAGCTGGCCGACCGCTGCGAGCACCGGCGATGCGTCGCCCCAGTCGGGATCCTTGAGCACCTGGACGACGCCTTCTTCGTTGAGTTGGTCGAGCCCCTTGCGGAACTGCTTGGTCTTGCCCGTGTCGAGGGGGCGGGCCGTGGCGAACACTTCGGGGGCGAACGCCGGGATCGGCGGGAACTTCACGATGGGGCCGACCTCGTCGTAGAGCGTGTCGCCGAGGTTCAATCCGGTCGCGTTCACGAGGCCCACCACGTCTCCGGGGAAGGCCTCGTCGACGGTGGTGCGCTCGGCGCCGAACACGGTGGATGCGTACTTGGTGGCGAACGGCTTGGCCGTACGCTCGCAGGTCATCACCATGCCGCGGTCGAACTTGCCCGAGCAGATGCGGGCGAACGCGATGCGATCGCGATGATTGCGGTCCATGTTGGCCTGGACCTTGAACACGAAGGCCGAGCACGGCTCGTCGAGGTGGCGGGGCTTGTCGTCGACATCGAGGCGCGGGGACGGCGCTGGTGCGAGATCAACGATTGCATCAAGCAGGTGGCGAACCCCGAAGTTCGTGAGCGCCGAGCCGGCGAACACCGGTGTGGACTCACCCGCGAGGAACGACGGCATGTCGACGTCGGCCTCCATCGCACTGAGCAGCTCGGTCTCCTCGGTGCTCTTCGTCCATTCAGTGCCCTCCTCCGAGGCGGCGCGATCGGCGGGTACGTCCTCCTCGGGCGCGATCTGGCTGCCCCGGGCGGTGCGCGTGAATCGGGTGAACACGTCGGTGCGGCGATCGATCACGCCACGCAGGTCGCCGAACGAACCGACCGGCCACGTGGCCGGCGTCGGGCGGAGTCCGATCTGGGCTTCGATCTGGTCGAGCAATTCCAGCGGTTCCATGCCTGGGCGGTCGAGCTTGTTGAGGAACGTGATCACCGGCAGACTTCGCGATCGGCAGACCTCGAACAGCTTGAGCGTCTGTGGCTCGATGCCCTTGGCCGAGTCGAGCACCATCACCACTGCGTCGACCGCGGCGAGCACGCGGTAGGTGTCCTCGGAGAAGTCGCGGTGGCCCGGCGTGTCGAGCAGGTTGAGTTCGTGGTCGCGGTATGGGAAGTTGAGCGCCGTCGACGAGATCGAGATCCCGCGCTTCTGCTCCATGTCCATCCAGTCGGATGTCGCCGCCCGCCGTCCCTCATGAGCCTTGACCGCCCCGCCCGACGTGATCGCGCCGGCGTACAGCAGAAACTTCTCTGTGAGCGTGGTCTTGCCCGCGTCGGGGTGACTGATGATCGCGAACGTGCGACGACGCGCGGCTTCGCTGAGCACCTGTGCGGACATGTTGCCGAGGCTACCGTCGGCTCGTGATCTCACGAGAGCGTCTGGCCGAGCAGATGGAACGCGAACAGCAGCGTTTCGTCGAACTGCATCCTCGATCGGCGGTGCTGGCCGAGTCCGGTCGGCGCCACCTGCTCGCCGGAGTGCCGATGCCGTGGATGACTCGTTGGCCAGGTGCGTTCCCGGTGCACGTCTCCTCGGCGCACGGTGCTGGCTTCATCGACGTCGACGGCATCGAATACGTCGACTTCTGTCTCGGCGACACGGGTGCGATGACCGGGCACGGTCGCGGCGGGTTGGCGGCAGCCGCTGGACAGTCGACGACCATGTTGCCGAGCGAGGACGCAGCGTGGGTCGCCGACGAGCTCCACCGGCGTTTCGGGATGGCCAAGTGGCAGCTGACGACGTCGGCGACCGACGCCAACCGATTCGTGCTGCGCTTCGCTCGTCACCTGACCGGCAGACCCAAGATCGCCGTGATCGACTGGTGTTACCACGGCACGGTCGACGAAACGCTGGCGATCCTCGGGGCCAACGGTGAGGTGACGAGTCGCCCCGGTGCGATCGGACCTCAGGTCGATCCTGCGGCGACGACCCGCGTGGTGCCGTTCAACGACCTCGACGCGCTCGATGCGGCGCTGGCGCATGGCGATGTCGCCGCGCTGCTGATGGAGCCGGCGCTCACCAACATCGGCATCGTGTTGCCGCAGCCGGGCTACCACGACGCCGTCCGCGAGATCACCCGGCGCCACGGCGTGCTGTTGATCATCGACGAGACGCACACGATCTCCGCCGGTCCTGGAGGATGCACACAGGCGTGGGAGCTCGACCCGGACATCGTCGTGATCGGCAAGCCGATCGGCGGCGGATTCCCTGTTGCGACCTATGGCGTGACCGAAGCGATCGCGGCGGCGCTCGACCCGGCGTTGCACGGCCATGACGCGGACGTCGGGGGAGTCGGCGGCACGCTCGCCGGGAGCGCGATGGCAACTGCAGCGATCCGGGCGACGCTGTCGACGACGTTGTTGGAGGCGGACTACGAGCGCATGATCCCGTTGGCCACGCGCTGGACCGACGGGGTGGCGGCAGCGATTGATCGATTCGCGCTGGCGTGGTCGGTACAGCAGCTGGGGTGTCGTGCCGAGTACTGGTTCTGCCCGCTCCCGACGAATGGCGCCGACGCCGCTGCTGCGGTCGACGACGACCTCGACGCGTTCATGCACCTGTGGGCGCTCAACCGGGGGATTCTGATGACCCCGTTCCACAACATGGCGTTGCTGTCGCCCGCCCACACCGAGGCCGACGTCGACCGTCACACCGACGTCTTCGCTGCCGCCCTGGCCGCCCTCACCTGACTCGCCGCGATGAGCGAACCGACCGGATGCGGCGGTTTGGCTCATCGGTGATGGGTATCTCATCGGTTGCGATGAGCGAACCGACCGGATGCGGGGGTTTCGCTCATCGATGGGGGTGGTGGGTGTCGGGTCGGCCGGGTTGCCGTGAGTGTGCGGTCTCGGCCACAGTTGCTGGATGTCGACGGAACTCGTGCAGGCGGCACGCCACGCGGTCGCCGAAGCGCGGCGCATCGTCGTGCTCACCGGTGCAGGCATCTCCACCGACTCCGGAATCCCCGACTTCCGCGGCCCGAACGGCTTGTGGACGAAAAACCCGGCGGCCGAGAAGGCATCGGACATCCGCCACTACCTCGGCGATCCCGAGGTCCGCCGGGCGGCTTGGCAGGCCCGCCTGACCACGCCGGCATGGACGGCCGAGCCGAACCGGGGACACGCAGCGATCGTCGAACTGGAACGCCGGAGCCAGCTGCACGGCCTTGTCACCCAGAACATCGACGGCCTGCACCAGAAGGCGGGGAACGACACATCGAAGGTGATCGAGGTACACGGCACGGTGTGGTTCACCCGCTGCTGGGACTGTGAAGATCGGCGGCCGATGGACCAGGCGCTCGAAAGGGTCCGCGCGGGCGACTCCGATCCGGCATGTCTCGAATGCGGCGGCATCCTCAAGAGCGACACGATCAGTTTCGGCCAGTCGCTCGTGCCCGAGGTGATCGATCGGGCGATGCAGGTGAGCGACGAATGCGACCTGATGCTCGCCGTCGGCTCGACCCTCAGCGTCTTCCCGGCCGCCAATTGCGTGCCTCGGGCGAAAGCCGCTGGGGCGCGGGTGATCATCGTCAACGGCGACGAGACGGCGATGGATCGCTACGCCGACTGGCTGCTCGTCGGCCAGATCGGCGAGATCCTTCCGACCCTGGTCTCGTGAGGCGCCGTCCGTTCGTCAGCGTGCTGGCCACCGCGGTCATCGTCGCGTTGACGGCGTGCAGTTCGGGCAGCGATGCGGTGTGTGTGGCGAGCGAGTCCGGCGAGGTCTGCGCCGACGGCGGTGACGGTCAGATCACGTTCAGGGGGCGTGGTCTGGAGCCTGGCTCCGAGGTGCGGATGGAGAACGACAAGGTCGGTCCGATCGTGTTGTTGGCGGAAGCCGACGGCTCACTCGACCCGAACGGGACGACTGGCGTGATGGCGTTGTTCGCCGGCACGGAGTTCACCTTCACCGTGACGGCGACCGACGATCAGGGTGCACCGATTGTCGGCGACCTCACGGTGTCGACGTGACCTGACGTTTCGGTGAGGTCGCCGTGGCCCTGCTCGCCAGGAAGGCGCCGCCGATCACGAAGCCCACACCGATCAACTCGAGCACGAACACCTCGTCGTCGCGGAACACCACACCGAGCACGAGCGCCACGACCGGAATGAGGTAGGTGATGAACGAGGCCCTCGTCGAGCCGACCCGGCCGACGAGCGTGCCCATCAGCGCGAACGCGATACCGGTGCCAACGATGCCGAGCACCGCAACCGCGAGGACCGGGCCGATTTCCCAGCTGGCATCGTCGACCTGCCAGAGCCCGTACGGCGCCGTCCAGATCGTCGCGAGTGCGAGCACCTTCGCCATCAGGTTGACCGACCCGTAACGCTGCTGCATCGGCCCGGCGAGGTTGAGCGCGAAGCCGTAGCAGATCGTGGCGAGCACGATGAGCGCCACTCCGAACGCTTCGCTCGATCCCTCGCCGATCGACGGCAGGCTCACGAACACCACGCCGACGAAACCGACGGCGATGCCGAGGAGTTGCGCTCCACGGGTCGGCTGGCGCAGCAGCACCATGGCGAAGATCGCCGCGAAGATCGGCGTGCCACCGTTGAGGAGGCCGGCAACGGCGGAGCTGATGTGCTGCTCGGCGATCGGGAACAACGTGAACGGCACGGCCACCCAGACGACCGACAGTGTGACGAGGCGCACTCGGTCCTCGGTCCGAATCCTGACGTGCTGACGGGGAAGCGGGAGCACGGCGAGCGCCACCGCGCCGAGCCCAACACGCATCAGCGTGATCACGCCGGGCGGCAGTGCGTCGAGGCCGATGTCGATGAACAGGAACGACGCACCCCAGATGATGGCCACCGACACGAACAGGCCCCAGTCGTGGGGTGTGAACCGATCGTCGGTCGCGTCTGCCCGAGCTGGGGTTGCCGATGACGGGGTGGCCGATGACACGTCGGCAGGGTAGCGATGCCGCCGTGCTGTGGCGGGCCGATCGGATCGGGGTGGGTACGCTTGGCGTATGGGCGAGCGCACTCACCCTCGCGGTGTGTTCCAACGTCCGTTCGACGCGATCGCGTCCGCCGTCGTTCCTGCGGTCGCCGATGCCGTCGACCCCGATGATCTCGTCGATCGGATCGACGTCAACGCGCTGATCGACCGCATCGATGTCGACGCCGTTCTTGATCGCATCGACGTGAACGCGTTGATCGATCGCATCGATGTCGACGCGCTCCTCGATCGGCTGGACCTCGATGCGCTGATCGATCGCATCGACCTCGACCGGCTCGTCGGTCGTATCGATGTGGACGCGATCGTCGACCGTGTCGACGTCGACCGGGTCGTGACCCGAGTGGATCTGGACGCCATCGTGGATCAGGTCGACGTTGAGCGTGTCGTCGCCCGAGTCGACCTGGATGCGGCCGTTGCCCGAGTCGACCTGGATGCGGCTGCAGACCGGATCGACGTGGACCGTGTCGTGGCGCGCGTCGACGTCGACGCGATCGCTGCGTCGCTCGACATCGACGCGATCGTTGCCGAGAGCACCAAGGGGGTGCTGGGAAGGTTCACCGATCTCCTGCGCCGTCAGGTGGTGGGCGTCGACGAGATCGCCATGCGTGCCACGAACCGGCTGCTCCGTCGTGATTACGCGTCGCTGCCGACGGGGCCACCACTGGTGGCGGCGTCCGAACCGGTCGATGCCGGTGGCGCGACGATGAGCGGTCGCTACGCCGGGCCGGTCTCGCGCATCGGTGCGCTGGGCCTCGACCTGTTCCTGATCTCGTCGACGTTCACGCTGTTGCTCGCCGGACTCGTGTATCTGCTCGACGTGTTGTTCGGTGCCACGCTCGAACCAGGCGGTGGGTGGGTTCCGGCCTCGCTCATCGTGCTGTACGGGTTCACCTACTTCTGGCTGTCCCAGGCACTGACGGGACGAACGATCTCCCAGGCCCTCGTCGGCGTCAAGGTGATCAGCAACGACGGTCGCCCGCTGCGACCCGGCGCCGCCGCGATCCGCACCCTGGTGCTCCCGTTCAGTTTCCTGCTCTTCGGCGCCGGAGCTCTCATGGCACTTGTCGATCGTCGCAGGCGAGCGCTCCACGATGTTGCGGCCAAGTCGGCCGTGGTCTACGACTGGGGTGATCGGCCCGCTGCGCTGCCCGCCCCGATCACGAGGTTCCTCGATCGCAAGGAAGCGTCACCCGCGGCCGCGTTGGCTCCCCGGTCGCCGCAACGGCCGAGCGGTTTCGAATCCTGACCGACTCGGTAGGCTTTCGGCCATGGCAACGTTCCGAGACCTACTCGCAGCCGCGAAGTCCGAGATCCGCGAGATCGACCCCCAAGGCGCGGCGGCGCAGATCGAAGCAGGCGCACTCGTGCTCGACGTGCGCGAGCCCGACGAGTACGACGAGGGCGCGCTGCCGGGCGCGATCCACATTCCGCGGGGTCACCTCGAAGCCCAGATCGAGAATCGCATCGCCGACAAGTCGGCACCGATCGTCGTCTACTGCGCCGGTGGCGTCCGTTCGGCGTTTGCTGCAAAGACGCTGGCCGAGCTCGGCTACACCGACGTCGAGTCGATGATCGGTGGCTTCGGGCGCTGGAAGGACGAAGGCCGCCCGTGGAAGCAGCCGGCCACACTGACACCCGAACAGAACAACCGCTACAAGCGACACCTGCTGCTCCCCGAGGTCGGCGTCGAAGGTCAGGTCAAGCTGCTCGATGCGAAGGTGCTGATGCTGGGCGCCGGTGGCCTCGGCTCACCCGCTGCGCTCTACCTCGCTGCTGCCGGTGTCGGCACGATCGGCGTCGTCGACATGGACGAGGTCGACTCGTCGAACCTGCAGCGCCAGATCCTGCACAACATCGACCGCATCGGCGACCGCAAAGTCGACTCTGCCAAGAAGACGCTGACCATGCTCAACCCCGACGTCGACGTCGTCACCTACGACACCCGCCTCGACGCGTCGAACATCATCGACATCATCTCCGGCTACGACGTGATCGTCGATGGGGCCGACAACTTCCCGAGCCGCTATCTGTTGAACGATGCGAGCGTCAAGCTCGGCATCCCGGTCGTGCACGGCTCGATCTTCCGCTTCGAGGGCATGGTCAGCGTGTTCCACCCCACGAAGGGCCCGACGTACCGGGACATGGTGCCGCAGCCGCCGCCCGCCGAGCTCGCTCCGAGTTGTGCAGAGGCCGGCGTGCTCGGCGTGCTGCCCGGCATCATCGGTTCGATCCAAGCGCTCGAGACGATCAAGGTGATCCTCGGCCTCGGCGACCCGCTGATCGGGCGCATCCTCACCGTCGACACCAACGACATGGAGTTCCGGGTTTTCAACCTGCGGGCCGACCCCGGCAACCAGGTCACCTATGCGAACCGGGACCGCATCGAGATCAAGGAACTCGACGGTCTCTGCGCCCCCGGCCTCAGCCACTGACCGGCGACGGCGTTGCCTGGCACCGGCGTCACCGGTTACGGCGTCACGATCGGGAAGTTGCGTTCGATCTTGCCGATCACGGACACGAGCGTGCCCAGCGCTGTCGGATCGCCGTCGAGCACGATTCGACCGTCACCGAGCGCTTCGCCGAAGTCGAGGCGACCCGTGAACAACTCGATCAGCGATCGGCGGGCCAGTGCCAACGTCGTGCCCCCCTCGGCCGGCGCGTTGGTGCGTCGGTGGTTGGCGACACCGTTGCGGAGTTCGAACACGTAGGTCTCGTCGAGGTCGGTGACCACGAACGACAACACCACGTGGAGGTCCCAGGCCTTCGGTCCGTCGATGCGGATCGCCACGCTGGACAGCATCTGCTCGACGGTGAGCGCGCCGAGCAGGTCCGGCGCGCCGCGATGTGCCGCCGTGGCCGGTTCGCCGTCGCGGAGCTCCTTCGCCCCGACGAGGAACACGTTGCGCCAGGTGCCGTTCTCGGTGCCGAACGCGATCTGTTCGAAGGCGGCGATCTGCAGTGTGCGAGCGCCGGCGTGATGCTCGTCGGCGAACAGCACGTGGTTCAACACCTCGACCGCCCACCGCAGATCGCCCTCGTCGAACGCGGCCTGGGCGTGGGCGACGGCAGCGTCGGCGCCGCCCATCGCTGCGACATAGCGCTCGGCCGCAGCGACTGGCGGGTGCGGCCACAGGTGCGCCGGATTGCCGTCGTACCAACCGAGGTAGCGCTGGTAGACAGCCTTCACGTTGTGGCTGACCGAGCCGTAGTAGCCGTGTGTGTGCCACTGCTCGGCCAACGCCGGCGGCATCTCGAGCATCTCGGCGATCTCGGCGCCGACGTAGCCGAGGTTCATCAGGCGCAGTGTCTGGTCGTGCAGGTAGGCGTACATGTCGCGTTGCATCGCCAGGAACTCGACCGCCCGCTCGCGGCCCCACGTCGGCCAGTGGTGCGACGCGAACACCACCTCGAGATCGTCGCCCCACAGGTCGATCGTCTCGGTGAGATAGGCCGCCCAGCGGCGAGCATCTCGGACCTGGGCGCCGCGCAACGTCACGATGTTGTGCAACGTGTGCGACGTGTTCTCGGCGGTGCACAGCGCCTGGTGATCGGGGAAGTAGAAGTTCATCTCGGCGGGCGCCTCGGTCCCGGGCGTCATCTGGAACACGATTCTGACCCCGTCGATCGTCAGCTCCTGGCCTGTGTGGGTGATGTCGATCGTCGGCGGGATGAGTGTCGGCTCGCCGGTGGATGTCGTCTGGCCGAGCCCGCAGCCGATCTGGCCGTCCGGCCCCTTGGGGAGGGCGGCGCCGTACATGAAGTCCGACCGGCGTCCCATCGCGGTGCCGACGAACACGTTCTCGGCGACGGCTTCCTCCATGAAGCCCTCGGGAGCGATGATCGAGATCCGCCCCGCGTCGACGTCGGCCTCGTCGATCACTCCCTTGACGCCCCCGAAGTGGTCGATGTGCGAGTGGGTGTAGATCATCGCCACGACATCGCGTGGGCCGCGGTGCTCCTGGTACAGGGCCCAGGCTGCGGCGGCGGTCTCCTTGCTGATCAGCGGGTCGATCACGATCACGCCCGTCTCGCCTTCGATCACACTCATCACCGACAGGTCGAAACCCCGGAGCTGGTAGATGCCGGGCACGACCTCGAACAGACCGTCGCGAATGAGGAGCTGGCCCTGACGCCACAAGCTCGGGTGAGCGGTGTCGCCGGCCGGTTCGTCGAGAAAACGGTAGGCGTCGAGATCCCACACGACACGCCCGTCGGCGGCCGTGATCTGCCGGGTCGTCGCCTTGGCGACGAACCCACGCTCGGTGTCGTCGAAGTCCTGCGTGTCGTCGAACGGGAAGCCGGGGTCGTCCATCCGAGAAGTGTGGCACTTCCAACGCCTGCTACTTCCAGCGTCACGTTGGGCCCGGCACCGTGTGGCGCTCAGCTGGGTTCGGTGAGGATCTCGGCTTGGAGGGGGGCGAGTTCTTCGCGTTCTTGGACGATCACCCCGACCAACACGAGCGCAATGCCGAGCAGGTCGATGGTCGATGGCTGCTGGTCGAGCACGAGCCATCCGATGAACGCCGCCGTCACGGGCAGAAGGGCCAGCAGCAGGGAGAAGCGTCGGATCGGGATGCGTCGCATCGTGAACTGGTCGATGCCGTATCCAATCGCGTTCGAGAACACGCCGACGAGGAGACACAGCGCCAACAGGCTCGGCGACGTCCACACGTCGCTGCTACCTGGGGCACCGACCGGCGCAATCGCGAGTGCTCCGATGGCGAGGCCGACACCGAGCCCGGCGACGCCCCGATCGAGTCGGGCGACTCGTGATCCGATCACGATGTACACCGCCCACATGGCCGAGGCCAGGCCGATGAAGAGCAGGCCGATCGCGTTGCCCTCGATCTCGCCGCCGCCGAGCACGACGACGCCGGCAACAGCGAAGAGCAGCGCCACCGCGTTGCGGGCCGATCGGGTGGCGACGGCCGCGACGGCGATCGGTCCGATGAATTCGATCGTGACCGCTTTGCCGAGGTCGATGCGATCGATCGCCAGGTAGAAGAACAGGTTCATCAGCGCCGTGGCGATGCCGAACGCGGCTGCCGCGAGAAGATCAGAGCGGCTCCAGCGTTCTCGCCACGGCCGCGACACGGCAACCACGGCGATCGCAGCGCCGATGACCCGGAACCATGCGACAGTGCGCGGCTCGACCTGATCGAAGAGGGCGACGGCGATGACCGCGCCGACGTATTGCGCGACTGCCGACAGGACGAAGAGCGCCTCCGGCTGTGCGGTGTTCAGCCAGCGGGTGACCGGCCCCGTCGAGGTGGCGGCGGTGGGGGAGCCGGCCAGGGGCTACTCGAACAGTTCGGGGTCGGTGTGGGCGATCTCGTCCCACAGCGGCTGGAAGCTGAACCACCCGGCGGCGTGGAACCCGGTGTTCTGCTGGGTGTAGGTGGCGTATTCGTCGCGGATCTCGATCGGGTCGCCCGCCGCCATGGCCATCAGCTGCGCTTGGCACGACCGCTCCATCGAGATGAACCAGAACGCTGCTTCGTCGACGGTCTCGCCCACGGTGAACAGACCGTGGTTCTGGTGGATCGCGGCCTTGCCGTCGGGGAACTTGGAGGCGAGCTCGCGGCCGGCTTCGATGTCGAACACCACGGCGCCGCCCTGCTCGGAGATCACGTGATGGTCGCCGTAGAAGATGCAGGCGTCCTGAGTGAGCGGGGCGAGTGGGATGCCGAGCGAACTGAACGACTTGCCGTACGGCGAGTGGGCGTGGGCAGCGGCGACGACGTCGGGCCGAGCAGCGTGCACCGCTGCGTGGATGACGAATGCGGCACGGTTCACCGGCTTGGTGCCGTACACGACGTTGCCGTCGTGGTCGACGAGGATCAGGTCGCTCTGGCGGATGTGGCGAAAGCTCATGCCGAACGGGTTCACCCAGAACATGTCGGGATACTCCGGGTCGCGGACGGTGATGTGGCCCGCGACGCCTTCGCCGAAGCCGAACTTCCCGAAGATGCGCAGCGCGCCGGCGAGGTGGCTCTTGCGGTAGTGACGCTCGTCCTCGACGTTGTCGAACGACGGGATCCCGTCGAGCCCAACCGTCTTGGGTGTGAGCTCGATGCCGTCGATCGTGCCCGGCGAGGAGGCGGTGGCGGCGAGTTCGTCTTCGGTGATGGCCATCACGACACCGTAGTCGTGGGATCGACCGGTGTCTCGGGCCGTACGATCGGTCGATGGCCGAGATCCGACCGTCCGACATCGCCGCTCCGGCGGCGAGCTACGCCCACGCCGTGGTCACCCAGAACCCGACACGCTGGTTGCACACCTCGGGAGTGGTACCGGTTGCGCCCGACGGCTCGACGCCACCCGATGTGGGCGACCAGGCGGCGCTGGTCTGGTCGAACATCGCGGCGATGCTGCGCGACGCCGAGATGGGGTCGGACGACATCGTGTCGGTCACCACCTACGTGGTGGTCGGCGAGGACCTCGGGCCCGTCATGGCGGCCCGCGACGCGGCGCTCGGCAAGCATCGAGCAGCGTCGACCCTCGTCACGGTGCCGGCGCTCGCCCGCCAGGAGTGGCGAATGGAGGTCGCCGTCGTCGCAGCGGCGTGACGCCCTCGGTCAGGAACCGAAGCCGCCGCCGCCGTCGAAGCGGTCCGGACGATGAGCGATGGCCTGGCCCTGTGCGTTGGCGTTGCGCATGTCGCGCTCACTGCTGCTGCCGCCACCGCCGTGGCTGCCGGCGTAGTCGCCGGCGGATGTGTAGTTCTTCAGTCGCCGTCGCATCCGTTCGAACCATGCCATCGGGCACCTCCCCTGGTGATTGCCGTTCGACCGTACCGCGCTGGGCTCACGCCGTCGACGGGGTGCTCCAGTCGCGAAGGGCTTCCTCGACCTCGTCGATGCTCCACACCAGCGTGCCGTACGCCTCGATCGCCCCGCCGACGAAGAAGTTGACGCCGCTTCCGGCCGCGCCGGAGTCGCGGCCGCGCCAGATCCGCCAGTCGGTGGCGAGGCCGATGATGCCGCGATGGCATTCGGGATCGTTGCGCACGAGTTCGGTGAAGATGCCGACTTCGCAGGCGGTGCCGTCGTCGACCATCGGTCCATCGAGCCAGGCGACGACGACTTCCGCTCCTCGCAGGCCGGCGCCGTCGACGGCGAAAACGGTCGCAGCGTCGAGCGGAGCGAACTGCTGACGATGGGGGATGAAACACTGGTGACCGCCCGCTTCGAGTCGATCGCCGAGCGCATCGATGTACGAGCGTTCGGCCGGGGTGAACATCGGTCCGGCCAGATACAGCTTCATGACGTCATCGTCGCAGGGTCAGGTTCGGCCAACGGGATCAAGCGCCGCCGCGCGCCCTGGAATACGATCGGCGCCATGGCTGACGCGAACGACCTGCCGCAGACCGACTCGGGCATCCCGATCAAGCGGCTCTACGACGGCGCCGACCTCGAGGGCTGGGACCCAACCACGAAGCTCGGTGCTCCCGGCAAGCCGCCGTACACCCGGGGCGTGTATGGCTCGATGTACACCGGCCGTCTGTGGACGATGCGCCAGTACTCGGGCTTCGGCAACGCCGAGGCCACCAACGAGCGCTTCAAGTTCCTGCTGAACGCCGGCCAGACCGGCCTGTCGTGCGCATTCGACCTCCCGACGCAGATGGGTTACGACTCCGATGCCGGTCGCGCCGAGGGCGAGGTTGGCAAGGTCGGCGTGGCGATCGACTCGATGGAGGACATGCGGCTCCTGCTTGCGGACCTCCCGCTCGATCAGGTCTCCACGTCGATGACGATCAACTCGACCGCCGCGATCTTGTTGTTGATGTACGAACTCGTCGCCGAGGAGAACGGTGTGTCGAGCGACCAGATCGGCGGCACGATCCAGAACGACCTGCTCAAGGAGTACATCGCCCGCGGCACCTACGTGTATCCGCCCCGGCCGTCGATGCGGATCATCACCGACATCTTCGCCTACTGCTCCAAGCACGTCCCGAACTGGAACACGATCTCGATCTCCGGCTACCACATCCGCGAGGCCGGCTCGACGGCCGTGCAGGAGATCGCCTTCACGCTTGCAAACGCCATCGCCTACGTGCAGGCGGCGATCGATGCCGGCCTCGACGTCGACGACTTCGCGCCGCGACTCAGCTTCTTCTGGAACGGACACAACAACTTCTTCGAAGAGGTCGCGAAGTTCCGGGCCAGCCGCCGCATGTGGCACACGATCATGACCGAGCGCTTCGGCGCCAAGGATCCGAAGTCGTCGATGCTGCGCTTCCACACTCAGACCGGCGGTTCGACGCTCACGGCCCAGCAGCCGATGAACAACATCATGCGCGTCACGCTGCAGGCGATGGCCTCGGTGCTCGGCGGCACCCAGAGCCTGCACACCAACGGCTACGACGAGGCGCTCAGCCTGCCGACCGAAGAGGCGGCGCGGATGGCGCTGCGCACTCAACAGGTCATCGGTTACGAGTCCGGCGTGGCCGACACTCCCGACCCGCTCGCAGGTTCGTACTTCGTCGAGTCGCTCACCGACGAGGTCGAACGGCTGGCGTGGGAGTACATCGAACGCATCGACGAGATGGGCGGCGCCGTCACGGCAATCGAGTCCGGGTTCCAGATGGACGAGATCGAGCAGGCCGCCTACGAGTACACGAAGTCGATCGACGACGACGAGCGCGTGATCGTCGGGGTCAACAAGTTCACGATGGACGATGAGCCCGAGCCGAAGGTGTTCCCGATCGATCCCGAGCTCGAAGGCAACCAGATCGCCCGTCTGAAGGCGTACAAGGCGAACCGCGACGCAGCGGCCGTCGAGTCGGCGCTGGCCGCGGTCAAGTCGTCGGCACATGGCACCGACAACCTCCTCTACAGCATGAAGGACGCACTGCGCGCCGACGCCACGCTGGGCGAGATCAGCGATGCGTTGCGCGAGGTCTTCGGCGTCTACACCCCGTGAGCAGCGCTGGTTCGGAGGTCGGCGACGATACGGCAAACGCCTCCACGTCGCTCGAGGAAATCGATCGGGTCCTCGAGTCGCTGGGCGTGGACACTGGCGAGTTCGAGCGACCGTCCGCCGCAAGGGTGCGGGAGGCAGAAGGTCGATCGGCGGCGGGCCGTCGCAGTGGCGCCAGTCGGTTCAGCGCCCCGCTCACGCGCAACTTCCGGTTGTTGTGGGCAGCCACCGCGCTGTCGAACCTGGGAGACGGACTGCGACTCGTGGCGATGCCGTTGCTCGCAACCTCGGTCACGTCTGATCCTCGATTGATCGCTGGCGTGACCGTGGCGCAGCGTCTGCCGTGGTTGTTCTTCATCCTGCCGGGCGGAGCGTGGGCTGATCGGTTCGACCGGCGCCTGCTCAGGATGCGGTTGGACATGGCTCGTGCCGCCGTGATGGCGGTGCTGGTCGGTGCGATCGTGATCGACCAGGTGTCGATCATCGTGATCTACGTCGTTGCGGTGGTGCTCGCGTCGGCTGAGGCGGTGGTCGATTCCTCGAGCATGGCCATGGTGCCGGCGACGGTCGACGGCCCCGACCTCGAGCGGGCCATCGGGCGGCTCGGCTCGACCGAGTTGGCGATGAACGATCTCGTCGGTCCGCCACTCGGCGGACTGCTGTTCGGCCTCGCGATCGCCGTGCCGTTCGGCGTCGATGCGCTGACGTTTGCGGGTGCAGCGCTCGTCATGGGGTTCATGAGCGGGAGCTATCGCCCCACAGTTGCCCCGGTGTCATCGAGTGTCGAACGTCCGTCGATGAGAGCGAGCCTTGCGGAAGGTGTTCGATGGCTCTGGAACCACCGTCTGTTGCGCACGCTCGCGTTGGTGTCGACAGCACTCGGCACGGCGTCGTTCATCGGCAACGCCGTGTTCGTCATCTTCGCCACCGACACACTCGAGCTGTCCGACCTGGGCTACGGCCTGCTGCTCGTGCCGGGTGCGCTTGGTGGCATCGCCGGCTCCTTGATCGCTCCCCGGTTCAAGCGGTTCCCGCTCCGGCGCACGCTTCCGGTTGCGGTGGTCGGGTCCGGCGCGTCGACGTGGTTGATGGCCTTGACGTCGTCGCCGTTCCTCGTCGGTGCGCTGTCGGCGGTGTCGCTCGCATCGGTGATGGTGTGGAACGTGTTGACGCTGGCGCTTCGTCAACGGTTGATACCCGACGAGATGCTCGGCCGGGTCGGCGCCAGTTACCGGTTCCTCGTGTATCTCGGCATGCCGTTCGGTGCGCTCGTGGGCGGTCTGCTCGCCAACCAGTTCGGCGTGCGTTCGGCGATCTTCGTGAGCGGCAGTGTGCTGATACTGGTCGGCCTGCTCCTCCCGCTCGTCCTGCGCGACGTCGAGCGCTACGACGGCTCGTCGACCTGAGGTCAGAGTTCCGAGACCGCCAGCACCGCGATGGCGGCAAACAGCAACAGTGCGCCGACCGCCTTGATGCGCCGAGCGCCCAGACCACGTGCGAAGTGGCCGTAGCTCTCGATCTGGCCCATTGGGGTGAGGACACTGTGGGCGGCCTCGGTGTACTCGACCGGCTCGGTTGACGCGCTGCCGTCCGGCTCGACGGTGTCGAAGGAGTCCGTCATTCCAGCTCCACGCGTTGCCCGGGATCAGAAGTGCGTTCTGATGGCGGTACGGAGGTCGTCGTAGGTGTCGAGCGCAGGGAACTGCGGGAACTCGGCAATCACGTTTGCGGGCGCGTGGAACAGATAGCCGGCATCGGCGGCGCCGAGCATCGTGGTGTCGTTGTAGCTGTCGCCCGCGGCCACGACCCGGTAGTTGAGCGCTCGCAATGCTTCGACGGCGTGCTGTTTCTGGTTCGGCTGGCGCAGTCGGTAGTCGACGATGAGGTCGTTGGCAACGACGAGGCGGTGGCAGAGCACTGTCGGCCAGCCGAGTTGCTGCATCAGTGGGCGGGCGAACTGCTCGAACGTGTCCGACAACAGGATCACCTGGGTCTGCTCGCGCAGTTCGTCGAGGAATGCCCGGGCGCCGTCGAGCGGTTCGAGCCCGGCGATCACGTCCTCGATGAGCGACATCGTGAGCCCGTGCTCGTCGAGCAGGTCCAGCCGGTATCGCATCAGCACGTCGTAGTCGGGCTCGTCGCGGGTCGTGCGGCGAAGTCCCTCGATGCCGGTGCGTTCGGCGACCGCGATCCAGATCTCCGGGACGAGCACACCTTCGACGTCGAGCGTCACGATCGTCTGCTGGGTGCTCACGCTCTCATTGTCGCCGCATCCACCCCGATCGGCGAAAACGCACGTGACGGACGCCGGGTGTCAGGCGGAAATGTGAGTGATGGGCAGCTGTGGACGCTCAGGGGTGGGGCAGTCCTGCGTGGCCCAGCCGAGGTAGATCACGCCCACGAGGCGATCGTCCGCCTCGAACCCGCAGAGTTCCAGCACGGCGGGCGGTTGCGTGAGTGCGGGCGTGGACCAGAAACTGGCCAGGCCGAGCGCGGTGGCGCCGAGCAGCAGGTTCTGGATTCCGGCGGCGACAGCGTCGCGGTTCTCGTCGTGCAACATCTCGTTGTCGTGCGGCGAGCAGCCCACCACCAGCGTCGCTGGCGTACGCAGGTACTTCGTACGGGTCTTGGCTCGCTTTGCGTCGTCGCCGAACCCGACGCGGGCCATCTCGTCGGCCATCGTGTCGCCGAGGCGCCCGCGGCCGTCGCCGGTGAACAGCGCGAAGCGCCACGGCCACGTCTTCTTGTGGTTCGGCGCCCACGTCGCGAGCCCGCACAGCTCGGCGATCACCTCGATCGGTACCTCGCGCTCGTGGTCGACGAACATCGAGGTGCGACGTGAGCGCACCAGGTCGGAGAAGTCGTCGAGCCGCGAGCGAGCGTCGTCGTTCGTGGCGTCCATGTCCGTCAGGATGTCACGCCGTCGCCCAGATCAGCACCTCGGCGCCGTCGGGACCGGCGGACAGCGTCGGTGATCCGGCGTCGGTGAGTCGAACAGCGTCTCCCGTCGCCAGCGATCCCGCACCGTCCAGCGTCGCCGAGCCTGTCGGTACGAACACATGGACATGGCGATCATCGGGGACACTGACGGCCTCGTCGGCACGCAAGCGCCCGCCCCACAGCACGGCCCCGCGCTGGCGGATCGAGATCGCTGCGTCGTGGCCCTTCCCGGAAGCGATCGGCACGAGACCGCCCCGGGCGAGTTCGGCGTTGATGTCGAGCTGCTCGTAGCCGGGATCGATCGACTCGGTGTCCGGCGGCACCCACATCTGCACGAAGTGCACGTCGGCGGTCCCCGAGTTGTTCATCTCGCTGTGCCAGATGCCGGTCCCTGCTGACATTCGCTGCGCGAGACCCGGATACAACACGCCGCGATTGCGCTCGGAATCCTTGTGCTCGAGCTCACCCGACAGCACCCAGGTGACGATCTCCATGTCGCGGTGCGGGTGCGTGTCGAACCCCGATCCGCCGCGCACGATGTCGTCGTTGTTGACGAGCAGCAGTCCGTGCCCGGTGTTGGCGGGGTCGTAGTGGTGTCCGAAGCTGAACGAGTGCTTGGAATCGAGCCAGCCGATCTTCGTGTGCGGCCGGTCGCTTGCTCGCCGGACGTCGATGGTCGGGGAGGAGGTCATGATTGTTCAAACAGTTGCGTACGCAATTACATTCCGTATTGACGGGAGCGAGGTCGCAGCCGTCAGACTGCAGCCATGGCGCCGTCGTCACCCGAGCTGAGCCCGGCCGCAGGCGATGCTGTCGCGGTTGCCGGCCGCCTCGCTGACGACGTGCTGTTCCCCGCAGCCCAGGACGTCGACCGCGCCGACCGCGTCCCGGACCGGAATCTGGTAGCGCTCGCCGACGCCGGTCTGTTCGGTCTCGCCGGTCCCGCCTCACACGGTGGGCTCGATCTCGACGGCCGGGCTGCTCGGCGGGCGATGGCCGCGGTCGGCTCCGGATGCGGAGCAACCTTCTTCGTCTGGGTGCAGCATCACGGAGTCGTTCGAACACTCCGATCGGCGGACAACGTGGCGCTCCTCGAGGAGCATCTTGCCGACCTCTGCGTCGGGCGCAGCCTCGCCGGCACGGCGTTCGCGCACGTTCGTCGCCCCGGTCGACCGGCGATCTCTGCGACGAGGATCGACGGGGGCTGGAGCTTGTCCGGTCACGCCCCGTGGGCGACTTCGTGGGGTCTCGCCGACTGGTTCTCGGTCGCCGCGGAGTCCGACGGCGGCGAGTTGGTGTGGGCGCTGATCCCCGGCCGATCGCCGCAGGGCGTGTCGGCGACGGCGCTCGCGCTCCCCGTCTTCGGCGCCACGGCCACCGTCGCACTGCACTTCGACAGGTGTGTCGTGTCCGACGAACGGGTCATCACCGTCGAATCGGCCGAGGGCTGGCGCCGCGCCGATCGACGCCACGCATCGCTCGGTCAACCGGCGGTCCTCGGCGTCGTCGCGCGAGCGCAACGCTTGCTTGCCGACGGGCACGACGACCTGGCGGTCGCGGCAGCCGAATGCCTGGCGGCGGAACTCCGCTCACGCTGGCAGATCGACGACGATCTGATGGGATCGCTCGCCGCTGGCAACGATGTCGTCGCCGATGCGAGCGATCATCGGGCGGCGTGCCTCGATCTCGCCCGTCGATCGACGACCGGACTGCTGGCTGCGGTCGGCGGGCGCGGGATGGATCTTTCGCACCCGGCCCAGCGTCTCGCTCGTGAGGCCGACTTCTACGTGATCCAGGCCCAAACCGCCGATGGGCGAGCAGCCACGCTCCGCAGCGTCGCCGTCACACCACCGACACACTGACCTCGGCCACGGCGGTGACATCGGTGTTGGCCGAACCGCTCACCGCGGCATTGCCTGCAGCGGTCGTGCTCGACGCAGAGGTGTCGATCGAGCCGGTTCCCGTTGGCTGAAACAGCAGAACCCCGCTGGACAAAGCATGTTCATCGGATGTGTCAGAATCTGCCGACCCAGCCAAACGGCACGGTGGACAGGGGGAACGATGACCACGATTCCGATCACCAGCGCGGAGATCAGCACCGACTGGCTCAATGCGGTACTCGACGACGACGTACGTGGTGGGGCCCGCGTGACCGCCGTCGATGTGACGGTCATCGGCGAGGGCATCGGCTTCCTCGGCGAGGTCGCCCGACTCACGCTCACCTACGACACTCCAACGGCGGAGTCGACCACGTCGATGATCTCGAAGATGCCGACTGCCAACGAAGGGTTCAAGCACGTCGGGCTGCTGCTCGGCTTGTACGAGAAGGAGGCGGGCTTCTATCGGGACGTCGCGCCGGAGATGGAGCTGCGCGTTCCGCGCTGCTACTACAACCACGTCGAAGGTGGGGTCCACTTCATCCTGCTGCTCGAGGATCTGGCCCCGATGCGACCGGGCGATCAACTCGCATCGTGCACGTTCGAGGAAGCCGAACTCGCGCTGTCCACGGTGGCGCAACTGCACGCCCACTGGTGGGGGAGAGACGATCTCGATCGATTCGGGTCATGGCTCCCACAGCCCGACAGCCCCTACTTCGACATCCTCAGGAACGCGTTCCTCGGCGCAGTGGATGCCTTCCACGAGCACTGGGGCCACCTGGTCTCGCCCGAGATCCATGCCCTGGTCGATCGCACCGCCGCCGACTACCAGGGAATGATCGATGCGGGAATCGGCCGCGAGCCGCACACGTTCATCCACGGAGACTTCCGGCTCGACAACATGATGTTCGGTGACGGCCGCGGCGCCCACGCGTTCGCCCTCGTCGACTTCCAGTTGCCGTTCCTCGCGAACCCGATGTGGGACGTCGTCTATTTCCTCGGCGGCAACTTCGACCCCGAATGGCGTCGCGAGCACCAGGATCGTCTCGTCGAGGGCTACCACGCGGCATTGGTCGACAACGGGGTGACCGGGTACTCACTCGACCACTGCCGGGAGGACTACCGAGCAGCCGGCCTCGTGCTCCTCGGCTACATGGTCACGAGCGCCGGAGACGTCGACATCGAGACCCTGAACGACCGCGGCCGGGAACTGATGGAGAAGATGTTCCGCCGGTACGGCACCACCATCGAGGACCTCGGGTCCGCCGAGTTCGTGTCCTGATCTCGGATCGTCAGTCGTCGTCTCGTCGCCGCGCCCGGCTCGGCTGCACGCGGAGCGCCTCGTTGGGCATCTTCGGGTAGACAGGCGGCCACGGCGCGTCCGGGATTCCGTCGGCGAGATCGGCGGCGAAGCGCTCGACGAGCGGAGCGATCGACACGGGTGCGTCGTCCATCAGCTCCCACGGGTCGCCCCGTTCGGCGAGTCGGTCGGGCACGGTGTCGATCGTCATCGCTTCGGGATCGATCGAGTCGAGCTCGTCCCAGCCGAACGGCGTCGACACCTGCGCACCAACGCGGGGTCGGGTACCCCAGGCACCGAACATGTTCTTGTGCGGCGCGTTCTGGTTGAAGTCGACGAAGACCCGTGTGCCGCGCTCCTCCTTCCACCACTTGGCGGTGATCAGGTCGGGGTGCCGGCGAGCGAGTTCGCGCCCGAGCGCAACGACCGCGCCGCGCACGGCGAACGAATCCCACCCCGGCTCGACACGCACGTACACGTGGATGCCCTTGCTCCCGGTCGTCTTGGGAAAGCCGATCATGTCGAATTCTGCCAACAGGTCTCGCACGTGGCCGGCGGATTCGCGGACCATGTCGAACGTGACGCCGGGGGAGGGATCGAGGTCGATGCGCATCTCGTCGTGGTCTTCGGGAGTCGAGGCCCGGAACGGCCACACGTGGAGGCCGAGCACGCCCATGTTCGTGGCCCACAACACGTGTGCCAGGTCGGCGATCACGAGTGCCCGCGATGGCGTGCCGTTGATCGTCTCGACCGTGGTGGTCTCCAGCCACGCGGGTGCCGAGTCGGGGATCCGCTTCTGGAAGAACGACTTCTCGCGCACGCCGTTCGGGTACCGCTCCAGCAGCACCGGCCGGTCGAGCACGGTCGGCATCAACGCATCGCCGACGGTCACGTAGTAGCGGGCGAGGTCGAGCTTCGTGCGGGGTTCCTTCGCCGGGCCGACCGACGGGAACATCACCTTGTCGGGGTTGGTGATCGTGACGATTCGAGGCCCGGCGTCGACCTCGACCGGCTCCCCGAACTCCTCGGCCTTCCCCATCACCGGAACGCTACCGATTACATCAGGGGTCAGACCCGCGATGTAACAACGCGAGCAGTCCGACGGCTTCCACCGACGTGTGCCGTTACATCGCGGGTCTGACCCCTGATGTAATCGTCACTGGCTGGTGTGGAGTTCGTCGTTGAGGGCGCCCCAGCTGCCGAGGCGGGCGCGGGCGACGACCTTGCCGCTCTGGCCGTCGCGGATGAACATCATCCGGTCATGGCCCGACAGCTCGCGGGCTTTGACCACGCCCTGCGGTGTGAGCACCGGCGTGCTCGCCGTGACGTACAACCCGGCCTCGACCACGCAGTCGTCACCCAGGCTGATGCCGATGCCCGCGTTCGCGCCCAGCAGGCATCGTTCGCCGATCGTGATCTGCTCGGTGCCGCCACCTGACAGGGTTCCCTGGATCGACGCGCCTCCCCCGATGTCGCTGCCGTCACCGACGACGACACCGGCCGAGATCCGCCCTTCGACCATCGAGACGCCCAGCGTGCCGGCATTGAAGTTGCAGAACCCTTCGTGCATCACCGTCGTGCCCTCGGCGAGGTGGGCGCCGAGGCGCACACGGTCGGCATCGGCGATGCGCACACCGGACGGGATCACGTAGTCGGTCATCCGCGGGAACTTGTCGAGGCCGTGCACGGTGATCACGTGGCCCTCCGTGCGCAGCTTCATCCGCACGTCGTCGATCTCCGACACGGCGACCGGCCCGATGCTCGTCCAGGCCACGTTGTTCAAGGCGCCGAACGTGCCGTCCATGTTGAGTGTGCGTGGCTCGGCCAGGCGATGCGAGAGGAGGTGCAAACGCAGGTAGGCGTCTGACGCCGAAGCCGGTGGCTCGTCGACGTCGATCGTCAATCTGACCGGCCGGATCGTGACATTTCGGACATCGTCGGTCGCATCGCGCATTCCGAGCTGCGCCTCGATGTCGTCACTGGGGCAGTCGTCGTCACCGAACTCGCCCCAGCCGAGCCAGCGGAACCAGGTGTCGAGCACCGACCCGCCCGCAGCGATCGTTGCGAGGCCAGCGCCCCATGCCATCCGTGCCATCTACCAAACCTCCGGTCGCAGTGTCGGGAACAGGATCACTTCTTTGATCGAGTCGACCCCGGCCAACAGCATGGCCACGCGGTCCATGCCGATGCCCAACCCGCCGGTCGGTGGCATGCCGTACTCGAGTGCCCGGATGTAGTCCTCGTCGACCGAGCCGGCCTCGTGGTCGCCGGCATCCTTGGCTGCCTGCTCGTCCTCGAAGCGCGCTCGCTGCTCGACGGGATCATTCAGCTCCGAGTAGCCGTTGCCCAGCTCCCGCGAGTCGACGAAGATCTCGAAGCGCTCGGTGAGCCACGGATCGTCGCGATCGACTCGTGCCAGCGGCGAGATCTCGGTGGGATGCCCGGTGACGAACGTCGGTCGGACGATGTCGGCCTCGCACAAGGCCTCGAACAGCTCCTCGACGAGCTTGCCGCCGCCCCAGCGGGCCTCCCAGCGAACGCCGTGCTCCTCGGCGAGGGCGCGGAGTTCGTCGATCGGCTGGCTCGGATGGACCGCGCGACCGATCTTCTCCGACACCGCATCGACCATGCGCACTCGCGGCCACGGTTCAGCGAGATCGATCTCCTGGTCACGGATCGAGATCACAGTGGTACCGATCGAATCACGAGCCGCCTGCGTGACCAGCACCTCGCTGATGTCCATCACGTCGTTCCAGTCGCCGAACGCCTGGTACAGCTCCATCATCGTGAATTCGGGGTTGTGGCGCGTGGAGATGCCCTCGTTGCGGAAGATCCGTCCGATCTCGAAGACCCGCTCCATTCCGCCGACGATCAGCCGCTTCAGGTGGAGCTCCAGTGCGATGCGCAGGTACAGCTGCAGGTCGAGGGTGTTGTGATGCGTGGTGAAGGGGCGGGCGTGTGCCCCGCCGGCTGCGGCGTGCAGGACTGGGGTCTCGACTTCGATGAACCCGCGCTCGTGCAGCGTGCGCCGGAAACTGGCGATGATCTCGTGGCGGATCTCGAACGCCCGCTGCGCTTCGGGGTTCATGATCAGGTCGGCATAGCGCTGGCGGAAGCGCGTGTCGACATCGCTCAGTCCGTGCCACTTGTCGGGCAACGGTCGCACCGCCTTCGCCAACAGCTCGACGGTCTCGGGCTTGACCGACAGCTCACCCTTGCGGGTCGTCATCACAGCGCCGTGCACGCCCACCCAGTCGCCGAGGTCGAGCCGTTTGATGGCGGCGAACGCCTCGTCACCGACGACGGCTTTCGAGATGAACAGCTGGATGTCGCCGGAGCGATCACGGATCGTGGCGAACACCAGCTTGCCTGAATCGCGCATCAGCATGATCCGCCCTGCCACCGCCACGGCGTCGTCGGTCTCGGTGCCGGCATCGAGGTCGCCCCATCCTGCCCGGACGTCGGCAACCGTATGGGTGCGATCGAACCGATAGGGATACGGAGCCACTCCGGCGGAGCGCAGGTCGTCAACCTGCGCCAACCGTCGAGCCCTCTCGGCGGCCAGTCCGCTGCCCGTCGGTGATGTGTCGGTCGAATCGTCGGTACTCACGGTGACCCGACGGTATCCAATCGATTGATCCACTGCGCGTTCGGTTCTGCGGGTCGTGCCGTCCGATCGACCGTTGCAGACCGTACTCTGGAGCCGTGCGTGCCCCGACCAAGATCGCCCTCGTCGCGATGCTCGCGCTCGGGATCGGCCTCCCGGTGATCGCGATCGGGCCAGCCGGATCGATCGACGGTCCTGCGACGGTCACCGATCGTGCCGTCCCCGTGTCGCCGATCGCCTCCGAAGTGGTCACGATCTACAACTCCGGCGAGCTTCGATCAGAGGTCGCTCAACGGGCGATGAGCGCGGCGCGCAGTGCCGGCGCGTCCGTGGCCTTCGGCCGGTCGGCCAGCGTTGGGATGGTCGGTCTGTATCGCGGCAACGCTGTCGTGCAGGCTCCGCCGGCCGGCTTCGCGTACCCCATGGGTACGACGGTCCTGGCGCCCGATGTGGTCGGTCGAACGATGGGCCGGGAGGTCTCACAGCACCTCGCCCCGGATGCCCTCGTGATGGGTGCGCTCTCGGCGAGCCTGCGCGGCGCGCGGGCGGGTGACTCGGTGTTGCTGGTGTCGGGTTCGGGTGCGGGTGTGTGGTTCCGGGTCGCCGCCGTGCTCCCCGACGCGAAGGTCGGTGGCACCGAGTTCCTGATGTCCAGCCAAGCCGGTGACCGGCTCGGCATTGCTCGACTGAGTCGCGTGGTCATGTGGGGGTTCCCGTCGAGGTCGGCGATCAACGCAGCGCTGTCGAGCAACGGCCTCGTTTCGACGTCGGTGCGCATCCGCCGCAGCTGGGATCCCCCAGACCCCGATGACACGATCGGTATGGCTCGGACCAAGGCGACCCTCGGAGAGTTCGCCTACCGCGTCAACGCCAACGGCTCGGTCAGCCAGGACGCTGCCTGGGTGAACGCGTACCTGCCCTCAGGCCGAGAGTTGCTGAACGGGTCGATCCCGATTCGGGCGAGGTGCCACAACACGGTGAAGCCGGCCATCCAGGCTGCGCTCGCCGAGGTGGCGGCAGCCGGTCTTGCCCGCACGATCAATGTGGCCGACGCCAATCTCGCGGGTGGCTGCCATCTCGCCCGATTCAACCGGCTCACGCCCAACAGCTCGCTGGGATTCCTGTCGCGGCACTCGTGGGGGATGGCGATCGACACGAACACGAGGGGCTCCTGCCAGGGGTGCGCGCCGCCCGACCTCGATTGTCGTACGGTCCGGATCTTCCGCAAGTACGGGTTCGCCTGGGGCGGGAACTTCCTCACCCCCGACGGTATGCACTTCGAGTGGGTGGGCGAGCGCCGCGACCTGCTCCCGTACCCGTCGCGCTTCTGCCCGAACACGGCCACCGGCGCGCTCACGCTCGACAATGCCGAGACCGGTGCTGCCCGGCTGTACGCAGACGACGGCCTGTTCGTCGGGGACCACTGATGGCCACTCGATTCCTGATCATCGGCGGCGGCCCCGCCGGCAACATCGCTGCCACCACCGCAGCGCGCCTCGGCGCTGAGGTCGTGATGGTCGAACGAGATGTTGTCGGCGGCGCAGCGCACCTGTGGGACTGCATCCCGTCGAAGTCGATGATCGCAACCGGTCGAGCGATCAGCCGCACCCGGGCGATCGGCGGTATGGGTCTGGCCAACGTCGACACCACCGTCGACGTCGGTACGTTGACCGACCGCATCGAGTGGGTCAAGAACACGATGCGCGACAACACGACCGCGCTGCTCGCAAGCCAGGGCGTGCGCATCATGCGTGGTACCGCCCGCCTGACGGGTCCCTACACCGCCGAGGTCGCGGGCCCCGACGGCATCGAGACGATCGAGTTCGACGCCGCGCTGGTGTCCACCGGGTCGCGTCCCCGAATCCCCGAATGGTGTCAGCCGGACGGCGAGCGGATCCTGACCACACGCGACTGTTATCCGCCGAAGATCTTCCCGGAGAGCATCACCGTGGTCGGATCCGGCGTCACCGGGGTCGAGTTCGTGCACATGTTCTCGTCGTTCGGGTCGAACGTCACCCTCGTCGTCAGCCGCCAGCAGGTGCTGCCGGGCAAGGACCCCGAAGTGGCGGCCGTGCTCGAAGAAGAATTCATGCGCCGGGGCGTCAAGCTGCTGATGGGCGCACGCGCCGAGGCGATCGAGCGCTCCGACGAGGGGGTCACGGTTCGTTGCGACGACGGCCGCTCGGTCACGTCCACGCACGCAGTGCTCGCGATCGGCTCGATCCCGAACACCGAGAACATCGGTCTCGAGGCTGCTGGTGTCGAGGTCAACGAGTGGGGTTACGTCGACATCAACCAGCACTGCGTCACGAACGTCGAGCACATCTATGCCGCCGGCGACATCAGCGGCAAGCTCCCGTTGTCGTCGGTCGCGTCGATGCAGGGCCGCAAGATCGCCGAACACATCATGGGCGGCCACACTCGCAGTCACCGTCACCTCGACTACGACAAGGCCGCGTCCGCCATCTTCACCGAACCCGAGATCGCCGACGTGGGCCTTGCCGAGGCCGAGGCGTTCAGCTCGGGTCGCAAGATCCGTGTGACCAAGGTTCCGTTCTCGTCAACCGCGAAGGCGATGATCAACAACGACACCAAGGGGTTCGTGAAGATCATCTCCGACCCGGCCACGGGCGAGGTGCTCGGCGGGTCGATCGTCGGTCGTCAAGCTGCGGAGCTGATCTCGGTGATCGCCGTTGCGGTCACCGCTGGTCTCACGGTCACCGACCTCGCCGAGAGCATCCTGGTGCACCCAGCGCTGAGCGAAGCGCTCAGCGAAGCCGCCGAGTGAGTCACGCGTCGCGAGGGAAGCGCCAGCGACGAGCCGCAGTCGAGCCGACCTGACGGTCCCCGCCACCGGATCGTGGTGAGGCTCGATCACTCGATGATCGCGAGAATGTCGCCGCCGCCGACGGTGTCGCCCGCGGAGACCTTGATCTCCTTGACCGTGCCGGCCTTCTCTGCGTTGATCTGGTTCTCCATCTTCATGGCTTCGAGCACCACGACACCGGCGCCCACCTCGACGGCTTGACCGACTTCGACGAGCACCTTCACGATCGTGCCCTGCATCGGCGCCTCGACCGAACCGGACGCGATCGCTCCGCCACCTCCGCCGCTCGCGCCGCCGCGCTTGGACTTCTTCGGTGCCACACCGGCGGCGACGGCAACCGTCGGCGTCTCCGGCACCCACATGTTGACGTCGAAGCGCTTGCCGTTCACCTCGACGGTCGTCGAGCGCTTCACCTTCGGCTCCGCGTCGGACTCGGTCTCGGGAGCACTGCTCTCGGCCTTGCCGCCGACGCCGGTGAGGTCGAGCACCTCCTCGACCCACTTGGTCGAGTGCGTCACTGCAGCGAAATCGGGGTGCCTCAAGATGGCGAGGTCGGCGGGGATCGTGGTCGCAACACCCTCGACGACGAGTTCGTCGAGTGCCCGGATCGTGCGGGCGATCGCAACGTCACGATCGCGGCCCCACACGATGAGCTTTCCGACGAGGTTGTCGTAGTACTGGCTGATCTCGTCACCGGAGTGGTAGCCGGAGTCGAAGCGCACGCCGAATCCGTCGGGTGCGAGCAGCTTGGTGATCGGGCCGGGCGACGGGAGGAACTTGCCCTCGGCGACGTCTTCGGCGTTGATTCGAATCTCGATCGAGTGGCCACGGCGAGCGGCGTCGACCTCGGCTTGGGTCATCGGGAGCTCTTCGCCGGCGGCGACACGGATCTGCCACTCGACCAGATCGATGTCGGTGATCATCTCGCTCACTGGATGCTCGACCTGGAGGCGCGTGTTCATCTCGAGGAAGAAGAAATCGCCGTCCTGAAAGATGAACTCGACGGTGCCGGCGCCGAAGTAGCCGACCGCTTTCGCGGCCTTGACTGCTGCTTCGCCCATCGCCTGCTCGACGCCGTCGGGCAGGTTGGGCGCCGGGGCTTCCTCGACCAGCTTCTGGTGTCGACGCTGTGCCGAACAGTCGCGTGACGAGATCCACACGCAGTTGCCGTGCTTGTCGCCGACCAACTGGATCTCGACATGGCGGGGCCAGGTGAGGTAGCGCTCGACGTACACCTCGTCACGCCCGAAGAACGCCTTGGCCTCGCGCTGGGCGCTCGCCATGGCGTCGTCGACATCGGCCTCGGCCTGCACGACTTTCATACCGCGCCCGCCGCCACCGAAGGCCGCCTTGATACACACCGGCCAGCCGAACTCGTTGCCGAACGCCTTGATCTCGTCGGGCCCCTGAGCGAACTCGGTGGTACCCGGAACGACGGGTGCGCCACCGCGGATTGCCGCGAGTCGGCTCGAGACCTTGTCGGACATCTCGTCCATGGCGGTGGGGGGCGGACCGATGAACTCGACGCCCAGCTCGGCGATCGCTCGGGCGAAGTCGGCGTTCTCGGAGAAGAACCCGTACCCGGGGTGGACGGAGTCGGCGCCGCTGCGCTTGATGACGTCGAGCATGACCTCGGTGTTGATGTAGCTCTCTGCGGCGGTCTGCCCACCGAGTGCATAGGCCTCGTCGGCGAGTCGCACGTGGAGCGCTTCGCGGTCGAGTTCGGAGTACACCGCCACGGTCGGGATGCCCATTTCTCGTGCGGCGCGGATGACTCGAACAGCGATTTCGCCACGATTGGCGATCAGGATCTTCTTGAGCACGGGTGACAATGTAGGGGCCATGGGCGCTGACGGAGACATCTGGGGCTCGATGACGTGGCCAGCCGGCTGGGATGTGCGCCACGTGGCCGAGACCGGAAGTACCAACACCGACCTGATCGCGGCCGTGCTCGCCGGAACAGCGACTGATCGGACGGTGCTCGCAACCGACCATCAGACCGCGGGCCGGGGTCGTCTCGATCGCCGTTGGGAGGCTCCACCTGGAGCGAATCTGCTGGTGTCGATCGTCGTCGCGCCGATTCCCGCAGCGTCCGCCACGGTGACTCATCGGCTCGGGCTCGCTGCGGTGGCGGCCATACGTCGGTTCGTCGATCTCGAGATCGGTTCGACGGTGGGTCTGAAGTGGCCGAATGACGTCCTGCTCGGCGATCGCAAGCTGGCGGGAATCCTCGCTCAACGGGTGCCCGGACGCGACGCCGTCGTCGTCGGGATGGGCCTCAACGTGGGCTGGGCGCCGGACGAGGCGGTGGCCGTCGGGTCGGTAGCGAACCGCGCCGGGATCAGCCCGGCCAGCGTGCTGCTCGCCGTGTTGGAGGAGTTCGACGAGCTGCCCGATGACGTCGAAGGGCGGTATCTCGACTCGCTGGTCACCATTGGTCGCTGGGTGCGCGTGGAGTTGCCCGGCGGGGCGGCCGCACTGCAAGGCCGCGCTGTCGGCGTCGATGCGGTGGGACGACTGGTCGTGGTCGATTCGTCGGGCGAGCGCCACGAACTCGATGTCGGCGACATCATCCATGTCCGAGCCGACCGCCCCTGACGTTTGCGTCGGGATTCGGGTGACCCGGGGCACCGAGAACGCGACGCAAACGGGGTGGTGACGTAGCGGTCGCCGAGTCCAGCAGTAGCGTTTCTCCGATGGCCTCCCCCGCCCGGCATCGCCGACGCAGCTCCGCGCCCGTCGCGCTGGTGTTGGCCGTCGTCGTCGGGGCTGTCGGTGCCTTCGGCGTGATTCGGGCTGCCAATGCCCGGACGTCGGACATCGAGCGCATCGAGGGTTTGGAACTGGCGCTCACTCCGCAGGATGGACCCGCTCAGAACTATCTGCTCATCGGCTCGGACACTCGGGAGAACGCGGATCCCAACGAAGCGGACTTCGGAGGGATCGGCGATGTCAACGACGTGTCGGGACGCCGATCCGACACGATCATGATCCTGCGTCAAGAGGAGGACGGCAACGGCGCCTCGATCGTGAGCCTGCCCCGCGACCTCTGGGTGGACATCGCCGGACGCGACAGCCCCAGCCGGATCAACACCGCGTACAGCGATGGCACCGACGTGTTGACCGCCACGATCACTCAGGAACTCGGGATCCCGATCAACCATGTCGTCGACATCGACTTCACCGGCTTCAAGGAGCTCGTCGATGCCGTCGGCGGAACCGAGGTGTGCTTCCTCTACCCAACACGCGACGCGAACACCGGTCTCGATCAGCAACCGGGGTGCCACACGCTCGACGGACTGGAATCGTTGCAGTACGCCCGCAGCCGCTACTACGAGGAGTTCCGCGACGGCGAGTGGCGCACCGATCCCCGCTCGGACCTCGGTCGCATCGAGCGCCAGCAGAACTTCTTGCAGCAGACCGCCAACTCGACGATCGACAAGCTCCAGTCCGACCCGTTTCTCGCATCCGAGCTGATCGACGCCGGGACGTCCACCGTTCGTATGGATCCCGGCCTCGATCCCGTCGGTGTCGCCGGCACGCTGCGCAAGGCATTCAGCGCCGGGCTCAACAAGTATCAACTCCCGGTGTCCGGCGTGACGAAGAACGGCAATGCGGTGCTGGTTCTCGATCCCGGCGCCGAACCGATCCTCGACTACTTCCGCGGCATCGGCCCGCCTCCTCCGGTCGCGCCGTAGAGGGAGGCGTGCCGGCCGCACGCCTAGACTCCCGGCGGTCATGAAAGCGCTCATTCTCGCCGGCGGTGCCGGCACACGGCTGCGGCCGATCACGCACACACGAGCAAAGCAGCTCGTTCCGGTCGCGAATACGCCGATCCTGCACTACGGCATCCGCTCGATGGTCGCTGCCGGCATCACTGAACTCGGCGTGATCGTCGGCGACACTCGCGACGAAGTGATCGCCGACCTCGGTGATGGATCGAAGTTCGGCGCATCGATCACGTTCATCCCTCAAGACGAGCCGCTCGGGCTCGCCCACTGCGTCCTCATCGCCCGTGAGTTCCTCGGCAATGACGACTTCGTGATGTACCTGGGCGACAACCTGCTCGAACAGGATCTCGAAGCGTTCGTCGGAGCGTTCATGCTGGCCCGGGAGGGCGACAACCCGCCGTCGGCGCAGATCCTGCTCAAGGAGGTCAGCGACCCGCATCGCTTCGGCATTGCCTCGCTCGGCGCCGATGGTCATGTCGAGCATCTCGTCGAGAAGCCCGCAGATCCGCCGTCGAACCTGGCGCTCGTCGGCGTGTACCTGTTCGACCCCGAGATCCACGAGGCCGTGGCGGCGATCGAACCGTCCGATCGCGGCGAACTCGAGATCACCGACGCCATTCAGTGGCTGATCGACCACGGTCGTCGCGTGCGCACCGAGATCCTCACCGGCTGGTGGATCGACACCGGCAAGCTCACGCCGCTTCTGGAGGCGAACCGTCTGATCCTCGAGACGATCGACACCCGCATCGACGGCGCCGTCGACGGCGACTCGTTCATCGACGGCCGCGTGGTTGTCGAAGCCGGCGCCGAGATCGTCAACTCGACGATCCGCGGCCCGGTGGCGATCGGGCCGGGCACCAAGATCATCGACAGCTTCATCGGACCGTTCAGCGCAATCGGTGCGGACTGCGAGGTCCGCCATTCCGAGATCGAGCACTCGGTCGTGATGGAACGCAGTCAGGTGATCGACATCCCCCGCCTCGAGGACAGCCTGATCGGCAGCGACGCGGTGGTGTCACGCACCAAGCGCAAGCCCCGAGCGATCCGGCTGATGGTCGGCGACCATTGCCAGATCGACGTCGAGTAGACAGGACCCCCGAGATGCCTGACATCACCCCCTCCGAACACATCGCCGGCGTCTACGTCGTCGAGCCGACCATCCATGGCGACCAGCGCGGCATGTTCATCGAGACCTACCGCCGCGAGTGGATCCCCGGCGCCCGGGAGATGATCCAGAGCAATCGCGCCAACCGGCAGCAGGGCGCGCTGGTCGGGTTGCACTACCACCTGCACCAGAGCGATTACTGGTACATCCCGTTCGGCACGGCCCGCGTCGTGCTCCACGATCTTCGAGAAGGCGGTCCGACCGATGGCGCCACGCACTGTCTCGACCTGTCCGGCGAGAACCACATCGGCGTGTACATCCCGCCGGGGGTCGCCCACGGCTTCGCAGCGCTCACCGACATGGTGATCACCTACCTCGTCGACGGGTATTACAACGCAGCCGACGAACTCGGCGTGGCGTGGAACGATCCTGCACTCGGCGCCGATTGGGGCGTGACCGACCCGATCCTGTCCGAGCGCGACCAGCAGAATCCGATGCGCGCCGACCTTCCTGCCAACCGTCGGCCCTACTGGCCACTGCGCACCTGAGGACACCGCACCCATGAAACTGTTCGTCACCGGCGCGGCCGGGTTCATCGGCTCGAACTACGTGCGCCACGTGTTGGCCACGACCGATCACTCGATCACCATCTACGACTCCCTCACCTACGCCGGCAACCTCGAGAGCATCCGAGACGTCCTCGACGACCCACGGGCCGAGTTCGTGCACGCCGACATCTGCGACGCCGACGACGTGGCCCGCTCGATGGAGGGCCACGACGCGGTCGTCCACTTCGCCGCCGAGAGCCACGTCGATCGCTCGATCGCCGACGGCTCGAAGTTCGTGCGTACGAACTGCATGGGCACCAACGTGTTGTGCGACGTCGCGAACACCGTTGGCATCGGCAAGTTCCTGCACATCTCGACCGACGAGGTGTACGGCTCGGTCGAAGAGGGTTCGTCGATCGAGACCGACGTCCTCGCACCTCGCTCGCCGTACTCGGCTGCCAAGGCCGGTTCCGACCTGATCGCGCTGTCCTACTTCTCGACCTACGGCCTGCCCGTCGTGGTGACCCGCTGTTCGAACAACTATGGCCCGTACCAGTTCCCCGAGAAGGTCATCCCGCTGTTCACGACGAACCTGCTCGACGCTCAGCAGGTCCCCCTGTACGGCGACGGGCTCAACGTTCGCGACTGGATCCATGTCGAGGACCACAACATCGCCGCCCACCTGGTGCTCGAGCAGGGGGCGCCCGGCCAGATCTACAACATCGGCGCCGGCAACGAAGTGACCAATGTCGAACTCACGCATCGCTTGCTGGAGCTCACCGGTCGCGACGAGTCGTTCATCCGCCCCGTCGAGGATCGACTCGGCCACGACCGTCGCTACTCGGTGAACATCGACAAGGTGGCGGCGCTCGGCTGGTCGTTGTCGCGCTCGTTCGACGACTCACTGGCCGCAACGGTCGAGTGGTACCGCGACCATCGCGACTGGTGGGAACCGCTCAAGCGCAAGGCCGGTCTCTGAGGGCGCTCGATGAGGTTGCTCGTCACCGGCGCGGCCGGCCAACTCGGCGTCGACGTGGTGGCTCACGCTCGCTCGGTCGGCGATGACGTGATCGGGGTCGCCAAGGCCGATCTGGACATCACCGATGTCGATGCCGTGCGCGAACTCCTCGAGGCGCAGCGACCCGACGCGGTGATCAATGCGGCGGCGTACACGGCCGTCGATGCGTGCGAGACCAACGAGTCGCTGGCATTCGCGGTCAATGCCGATGCCGTCGGGCATCTGTCGGCATCGTGCGAGGTCGTCGGTGCACACCTGGTGCACGTCAGCACCGACTACGTGTTCGACGGAACGCTCGACCGCCCGTATCGGGAGAACGACGCCACCAACCCGCAGTCGGTCTACGGCAGGTCGAAGCTGGCGGGGGAGCAGGCCGCAGGTTCCGGTGCGTCGATCGCCCGTACTTCCTGGGTGTGCGGCGAGCACGGCAACAACATGGTGAAGCTCGTGCTGCGGCTTGCGGGCGACCCCGAGCAAGCGCTGGCGTTCGTCGACGACCAGCGTGGCAAGCCGACGTTCACCGCGGACCTCGCACCGGCCGTGCGCCGACTGGCGGTTGATCGTCGAGCGGGCGTCTTCCACGTGACGAACCAGCAGCCGGTGAGCTGGTTCGAGTTCGTGCGCGAGATCCTCGCTGTCGCTGGCCACGATCCCGATCGCGTGCGCCCCATCGCCACCGCCGATCTCGACCCGCCTCGCCCGGCGCCGCGTCCGGCGAACAGCGTCCTCGACGACGTTGCGTGGCGGGCCGCGGGCTACGAACCGCTCCGCAATTTTCGCGAGCCGCTCGCGGAGCTCGTCACCACGCTCCGCCGCGACGAGGTCTGACCTCGATCGGGTCCGGTCGCCGACGTCGAGCCGGCAGACCGCGACGCGCCGTGGCCGGCGCGATCGGGCAATTGCCGGGAAGCCCCGCGTCGCGTCGATGCCCAGCAACTCGACGTCGTCGCGCCGGGTCGTCTCCCAGTGCGCGCGGGCCATCCGGTAGCTCAGTAGTTCGTCCGCAACGTCCCGTCTCCGTGCCCGTCGAACCCCAGCGCCAGTGCGGAGATCCGGAGTTCCTTGCCCAGGCCGTGTCCCTGGTGCGCCGGGCGAGCCACGAGCCGGTCGTGAACTGTCGGAGTGCGGGGAAATCGCTGGCCCTCAGGTCGCATGCGCCGACGACCACCTGATCGACGACGACGGCGAACTGGAGGTTCCATGCGTTCGGTCTGATCTCGGCTCGAGTCCGAGCGTAGAAGCGCATCGCCTCCTGCTCCGTCTGGGGCGATGGCAGGTCGGTCCACGGGATCGAGAACGGCATCGTCGTCGGGGCGTGGATGCCGTTGGCTGCCACGCCGACGAGTGCCCGGGCGAGTTCATCGTCGAGGTAGCGCAGGGTGAGCCTCGGCGTGCGGACCTCGAGGTCGAACAGCAGCCAATGATCGTTCCCCATCGACCGAGTGTCGCAGAACCCTACGATCGGGGCTGTGGGGTTTTCCCGAACCGAACTCGAATCGTTCGTCGGCGCAACGGTGCCCGACCTGGTCGGCCCGGGCCTTCGACTGCTGTTCGTCGGGATCAATCCGGGGCTGTGGACCGCAGCGACGCAGACCCACTTCGCCCATCCCGGCAATCGGTTCTACCCGGCGCTGCTCGAAGCAGGCATCATCGACGTGCCGATCGACCGCGGCGTCGGCATGACCGAGGACGATCGGCGCACTTTGATCGATCGGGGTATCGGCATCACCAACATCGTGCACCGTGCCACGGCGAAGGCGTCCGAACTGGCGCCCGACGAGTTGCGAGTCGGTGGCGAAGCGCTCCGAGCCTTCGTTCGGGAACACCATCCGGTTGTCGTGGCGATCGCCGGGATCACCGCCTATCGCACGGCGTTCTCGCTTCCGAAGGCGATGGTGGGTGAGCAGCCCGCCGTGTTCGAAGGGGCACGGCTGTTCGTGGTGCCGAATCCGAGCGGCCTCAACGCGCACGAGACGACCTCGACCCTGGCGCAGGCGTACGGCGCGGCGGCCGCTGCCGCCGGCATCATCGCTCAGTGAGGATCGCGTTCGGCGTCGTCACGGTTGGCGAGGTACCAGTCGATGGTGGCGCGTAGGCCTGCCTCGAACTCCGTCGTCGCCGACCAGCCGAGCAGGTCACGGGCGCGGGCGCCGTCGACGGCACGACGAGGTTGGCCATCGGGCTTCGACGGGTCCCAGCGGAGCTCGCCGTCGAAACCGACCAGGCGGGCGATCGCCTCGACGGTTTCCTTGATCGTGACCTCGCGATCGGCGCCGAGGTTGACCGGCTCGGCCGTGGTGTCGATCTCGGCCGCTCTCACGACTGCCTCGGCAGCGTCGTCGACGAAGAGGTATTCGCGGCTCGCTGCGCCGGTGCCCCACACTTCGACGTGCGTCGCTCCCGCCTCCGTTGCCTCGACACACTTCTTGATCAGCGCCGGAATGACGTGCGAGACCGACGGGTGGAACTTGTCGCCCGGCCCGTAGAGGTTCGTTGGGATCAGGTACGCGAAGCGCTGTCCGTACTCGTGCTCGTTGACCTGGGCATGGACGAGGTGCGCCTTCTTGGCGATGCCATAGGGGGCATTCGTCTCCTCCGGGTAGCCCTCCCACAGGTCGCGCTCGGCGAACGGGACCGGGGTGTACTTCGGGTATGAACACACCGTTCCGACGAGCACCGTCTTGTGCACCGAGGTGGCGTGACGCGTCGCTTCGATCACGTTGGTTCCCATCAGCAGGTTCGACAGGTACAGCCGGGCAGGGTGTTCGAGGTTGTAGCCGATGCCGCCGACATCCGCTGCGAGATGGACGACGATCGACGGGTCGTGTTCTGCGAGCATCGCGTCCGCGGCGCCCGGCACGGTGAGATCGAACTCGCTGGACCGCGGTGCGCGCACGTCGGCCCCTCGATCGACGAGTCGGGCAACCACCCGGCGGCCCAGGAACCCAGTGCCGCCGGTGACGACCACGCGTCGTCCACGCAGCGCGCTGTCGGGTCCGTCGTTGAGGGCAGGCGTCGACATCCGTCACAGGTTACGGCCGCGCCCGGTTGTCGCCGCGGTGAGGCCCCGAACCGCCATGATGGGATCCCCATGCCGAGACCGCCGGACACCGACCAGCAACCGATCCGAGTCGCCTACACCGTCGAGCAGTGTTGGCACCCGAGCCCGGGTGGCACGGCGGTCGCTGCTTTGCGAATCGCCCGCGAGCTCGCACTGCGCGCCGACGAAGTCGAACTGCACCTCGTCGCGGGCAAGCATCCCGTGGCACCGATCGCCGAGTTCCGGCCGAGCGGCTCGGTGGCGATGCTCCCGCTCGCCCGGCCCGTCCTGTACGAGTCATGGACGCGACTCAACTGGCCCAAGGTCGAATCGGTCACCGGCGAGATCGACGTCGCTCATGCCACGGGCCTCGTCCCGTGCGGAACCGCGGCCCCGCTCGTTGTGACCGTGCACGATCTGGCGTTCGTGCATGATCCCGCGAAGTACTCGCGCCAGGGGGTGCGCACGATGAATCGCAGCCTCGATGCCATCATCAAGCGTGCCGACCGGGTGATCGTCTCGAGCGAGGCGACCCGCCGAGACTGCGAGTCCGCCGGTATCGCCGCGGACCGTCTTCGTCTGGTCCCACTCGGCGTCGATGTCGTCGAGGCCTCGACCGAAGCGGCCGAGCGGGTTCGCCGTCGGTATCTCCTTCCCGACGAGTTCGTGTTGTTCGTCGGGACGCTCGAGCCACGCAAGAATCTCTCGCGCCTGGTCGAGGCGATGCGCCGCCCGGGCATGCCCGGTCCGCTCGTGATCGCCGGCGCCGAGGGGTGGGGCGATGTCGGGATCGCCGATCCCGGAGACACCCGATTTCTCGGATTCGTCCCCGACGGCGATCTGGCCCCGCTCTACGCCGCTGCGACCGTGTTCGCCTATCCCAGCGAGCGTGAGGGCTTCGGCCTTCCGGTCGCCGAGGCGATGGCGCAGGGCACTGCTGTGGTCACCAGCATGGGCACGTCGACCGAGGAGGTGGCGGGAGCTGCCGCGGTTCTCGTCGATCCGTTCGACGTCGACGACATCGCTCGCGGCATCATCGAGGCCGCCGATCGGCGAGCCGAATTGTCCGCCCCGGCTCGGCGTCGCGCTGGTGAGCTGACCTGGGCAAGATCTGCCGCACTCACCCTTGACGTCTACCGTGAACTCGCCGCATGACCGACGATCCCTTCTCTCCCGAACCGACCCGATGGTCGTCGATCGACGTGGCCGTGAATCTGCTGTGGTGTGTGCCCGGCGAGGTCGGCGGCTCCGAGCAGTACCTGGTGCGCCAACTCCTCGGGCTCGCGTCGCAGCCGGCGCCGTTCGTGCCGACGCTGTACTGCTTGCCGGCGTTCGTCGACGCGCACCCGGAGCTCGCTCCGTTGTATCCGATGGAAGCTGCTGCGATCACGGGAAGCAGCCGACCTCGACGCGTGCTCGCCGAGCACACGTGGTTGCGGCAGCGAAGCAGCGATGCCGATGTCGTGCATCATGGCGGTGGAACCACTCCGATCGTCGGTCGGCGGCCGATCGTGCTCACGATCCACGATCTGCAGTATCTCACTCACCCCGACTACCTCACGTCGACGAAGCGGCGATACCTCGAACGCGCGATCCCGAGATCGGTCGAACGCGCCGCGGTCGTCGCCGTCCCGACCGACTACGTCCGCACGACGGTGGTCGATGCCTACGACGTCGACCCTGAACGTGTCGTCGTCGTTCCACACGGCGTCGAGGCGTCGCTCGGAGTGGATGCTCCCTCTGCGTTCGATCTTCGTCGGGACTACGGGCTTGGCGCCGGCCCGATGATCGTGTATCCGGCGATCACCCATCCGCACAAGAATCACCGGTTCCTCCTGCAGTTGATGGCCGAGCGCTGGACCGATCCGGAGTTGCGGCTGGTGCTGCTCGGCGGTCGCGGGTCTGCTGAGGGCGAGGTGATCGCTGACATCGCCCGACTGGGCCTCGGTCAGCGCGTCGTTCGGCCGGGGCGGGTCACCGATGCTCACCGTGATGGTCTCGTCGCCGCCGCCGATGCGCTCGTGTTCCCGAGCGAGTACGAGGGATTCGGTGCGCCGGCGGTGGAAGCCATGGCGCTCGGCACGCCGGTCGTCTGCTCCGATCAACCCGCCCTGGCCGAGGTCGTCGGAGATGCCGGACTCGTACTCCCTCTCGAGATCGACGCATGGGCAGATGCGCTCGACACGGTCGCCGTCCGCGCTGACGCACTGCGCTCCGCCGGCAGGGCGCGTGCTCGGGCCTTCACAACCGAGCGCTCAGGCGCGGCGCTGGTCGACGCGTACGATCTCGCGTTCCGGGTCGGCCGATGACCTCGTCGCGGCCGCTGGTCGTGCTGTGCCCACACTTCGCGCCGGACACGGCGCCGACCGGTGTGGTGATGACCCGTATCGTCGAGGAACTGGTCGCGCTCGGACACACCGTCCATGTCGTCACTTCGCTGCCGTGGTATCGCTCGCACCGGATCGAACCCGGATGGGAGGGCCGCCTCGCGCGCACCGAGCCGACGCCGTGGGGTTCGGTCACGCGCGTCCACCCGTTCCCGGGACGCGACAAGTCCAATCTGGTCCGCCGAGCACTCGGCTTCGCTGCGTACTCGCTCCTTGCGGGTCTCTACTGCCTTCGTGTCGGCGGTTGGTTCCGCCGATCGGGTGCCGTGATTGCGATGTCACCTCCGCTCACGCTCGGACTCACCGGGTGGGTGGCGAGTCGGCTGCGACGCTGCCCGCTGGTGTTCAACATCCAGGACGTCTTTCCCGATGCCGCCGTCGAGACCGGCGCGATCACCAACCCCACGATCATCGCCGCCGCCCGATGGCTCGAACGCGTGAGTTATGTCGCCGCCGATGCCGTCACGGTGCTCTCAGACGACTTGCGCGACAACGTCGTGGCCAAGCTGGGCGTGGGTGACACGGTCCACGTGATCCCCAACTTCGTCGACACCCAGGCGATCGTGCCTGCGGATCGCTCGACGTCGTACCGAACCGAACTGGGGCTCGGTGATGGTCCTGTGGTGCTGTACGGCGGCAACGTCGGGTTCTCGCAGTCGCTCGACCTGCTGCTCGCCGCAGCACGCGAGCTGCCCGATGTCGTGTTCCTGATCAATGGCAACGGAGCCGCGCGCTCATCGCTCGAGGTCGCCGCCGCAGACATCGTCAACGTGCGCTTCGCCGACTACATCGAACCGTCTCGGCTCTCCGAGTTGCTCGCAACCGGTGACGTGCACGTCGTGCCGCTTCGCCGCGGGCTGGGCCGGGTGAGCGTGCCGTCGAAGACGTACTCGATCATGGCCGCGGGTCGCCCGGTCGTGGCCTCGATCGACCCCGGCACCGCCGTCCCGCGGATCCTCGCCGAGTCGGGTGGCGGTCTCGCCGTGGCGCCCGAGGACGTCGCTGCGTTCACCGAGGCGATCCGCACTCTGGTCGCGGATCCCGAGCGCTGTCGCCGTCTCGGTGCCCTCGGGCGGGCGTGGGTCGAAGAGCATGCCTCGCCGGCCGCCGTCGGTGCCGCCTATGACCAGTTGCTCCGCTCGGTGATCCTGAACCGGGCCTGAACCCACAACCGATGTGGGCGCCGCTAGCCTCTCATGGTCGTGGCACCCTCCTCGTCATCCACCAAGAAAGCTGCCAAGCTGGCGAAGTCCGGCCAAGGCAAGAAGGTCCGATTCCAGGGCGGGACGCTTTTCCCCGTCGTGATCACCGTCATCGTGGTCCTCGGGCTCGCACTCGTGGTCTACGCCCGTCAGAGTCGGCCCTCCGTCGACGCGTCGGGCGCCCCACAGCAGAGCGATCACTGGCACCATGCCTACGGCTTCTATCTCTGCGACACCTGGTTCCAACTCGAAGGTGACGCCGAGCAGGAGGGCACCGACGATTTCACCCAGTACCAGCGCACCGGCATCCACAGCCACGACGACGGCCTGATCCACTGGCACCCGTTCACGTCGGCCGCCGTTGGCAGCAATGCGACCCTCGGCGTGTTCCTCGACACCTACGGGGTCGAGTTGACCAACGACAAGCTGACGTTCCCCGAATCGCAGCGCCCGGCCCTCGAGGCCGAGCTCGCAGAGCAGCCTCCCCGCGAGGACATCCTGGTCTGGGAAGACGGCGACGACTGCACCATCGACGGTGCCGACGAGAACGCCGAGCTGAAGGTGGTCGTCTGGAACAACTTCACCGACACCGACGACGGCACCACGTACATCGCGGACTTCGACAACATCCGCCTCGATCAGGACCAGATGGTGGTTGCGATCGCGTTCGTCCCCGACGACACCGACGTCACCATGCCGCCGTGGGCGCCCGATCTGCCCAGCCTCGGCGAGATCGACAGCGGTGTTGTCAACCCCAACGACCAGCTCGCGCCGGCCGCTTCCCTCCCCGAGGGCACGAGGCCTGACGACGTGCCCTCGACCACCGAGGGCTGATGCGCGCCGTCGTCCTCGTCGGAGGGCTCGGCACGCGGCTGCGACCGCTCACGCTCAGCACGCCCAAACCGATGCTGCCCATCGGTCATGTGCCGATGATCGCGCGTCTGGTCGATCGTCTCGGTCGGGGCGGAGTGACCGACGTCGTCCTCGCCCTGGGATTCCGACCCGAACCGTTCATCGAAGCGTTTCCCGACGGATTGTGCGGAGATGTCGCACTCACGTACGCGGTCGAGCCCGAACCGCTCGACACGGCGGGAGCGATCAAGTTCGCGGCCGAGTTCGCGGGCGTCGACGACACCTTCGTCGTGGCGAACGGTGACGTGATGACCGATCTCGACGTGTCGGCGCTGGTCGAAGCTCACCGCTCCTTCGGTGCCGAAGCCACGCTGCACCTGATCGGTGTCGATGATCCCTCCGCGTTCGGCGTGGTCGACCTTGCCGCCGATGGAGCGGTTCGAGCGTTCATCGAGAAGCCGGCGCCCGGAACCGAGCCCAGCAACCTGATCAATGCGGGGACCTACGTGTTCGAGCCGTCCGTACTCGACCGCATCCCAGCTGCAACCAAGGTGTCGGTCGAGCGCGACACCTTTCAACGGTTGGTCGCCGATGGAGGCTTGTACGGCGTCGCCACCGACGACTACTGGATCGACGCAGGCGTCCCGACGTTGTATCGGGCTGCCAACCTGGACCTGCTCGACGGCAAGCGGCGCACGGAGCGATGCGACGCCGTCGACGCATCCGCCGACGTGTCGTCTGATGCCATCATCGATCACAGCATCGTCGGAGCTCGCGTCCAGGTGGCTCCCGACGCGACCGTGATCGACTCGGTGCTCCTGCCCGGTGCATCCGTCGGCCGTGGTGCCAGCATCGAACGGTCCCTCGTGATGGGCGCGGTGGGTGCTGCATCGATCGTACGCGATTCGATGATCGGCGCCGACGGTCGCGTTCGCGATGGCGAGTCGCTGATCGACGCCACATCGCCCGCGCTCCAACCGTGACGAGCTTCGACATCGTTGTGGCGGCGCTACGGTCGACCCCGTGAACATCGTCGTGATCGGGGGAGCAGGCTTCATCGGCTCGCACCTCGTTGATCGCCTCCTGGCCGAAGGACACGCTGTCGACGTCATCGACAACCTCAGCGTCGGTTCACTCGCCAACCTTGCCGCAGCGAGAGCTGCCGGTGGGGCCCTCCGCATCCATCATCTCGATGCCGCGTCGCCCGAGGCGGAGTCGTCGATCGGGATCAGGCGTCCCGACGTGATCTTCCAACTGGCCTTGCTGCCGCGCAGGACATCGGATGCGGCCGCGCAGGGAGAGGCATTCCTCTCGGCGGTCGCCACCCTCGAAGCGGCGCGGCGTCACGGCATTTCGAAGGTGGTCGTCGCGATTCCAGCATCGGCGATCTACGGCTATCCCACGTCGAAGGCATTGCCGGTGAAGGAAGGTGAGCCGTCGCATCTCGAACCTCGCGGGGTCCGTGGCGTTGTCGCCCGGGCGATCGTCGACCTCCTGGTGTCGTATCGCGACCTGCACGCCATCGAGTTCACGGCGTTGGCGCTCGGCAGTGTCTACGGACCTCGGGAGCGTCCGACCGGCGGCGTGGTGGCCGCCTTCGTCGATGCCGCTGCAAGCGGTCGTTCACCCGAGATACACGGTGATGGACGCCAGACCCGTGATCTCGTGTTCATCGACGACGTCGTCGACGCGCTCGTGCGGTCAGCGAGCCGGGGCAGCGGGCTGGTGATCAACGTCGGCACGGGCGAGCAGACCTCGATCGCCGACCTCTGGTCGAAGGTCGCAGCGACCATTGCCGGAGCGTCCGACCTCGAACCGACACGCGGGCCCGCACGACTGCACGATGTGCAGCGCTTCGCGGTCTCGCCTGTGCGCGCTCGGATCCACCTCGGATGGTCGCCGTGGACCGGAATCGACGAGGGGCTCGCCCGACTCGCCGAGTGATCGTTGCCCGGTGCGCGGCCTAACGGGAATCTGCAGGGAGCGACGCGAGTGTGTCGATGGCGAGCTGGCGGGCGAGTGTTGGTGTCGACATGACGGTCTGTGTCACGACGCACTGCATCCCGGTGGCGCGCACCGCGTCGGCATGGTGAGCATCGACCATGTCGATCACCAGGGTGGAAGCGATCGGCGAGTACAACTCGGCGATGCCGACGACGCTCGGCTCGTGACCGAGTTCGACGAGCATGCGGTCCGCCGGACCTTTGATCGCCGCGCCGCCCACGATCGGCGAGATCGCGACCACGCGTTCGCGACGGTGGGCCAGCAGCTCGTCGCACCGAGCGAGTGAGCGGATCGGACCGATCGACACCAGTGGATTCGATGGAGCGATCACGATGCACGAGGCGTCGCCGAGCGCTGCAATCGCCTGGTCGGTCAATCGGGCGGTCCCGTCGAAGCGGATCGAGCTGACCGCAACGCTGTGACGCAGACGCACGAAGTAGTCCTGGAAGGAGATCTCCCGACCGCGCTCCGGGGTGTCGCTGTCGGGATCGATCGTGACGAGCGTGGACAGGCGGTCGTCGGACATCGGCAGCACCGTGATCGGCACGTTCCACGCCCGCCGGATCTCGTCGGTCACCTCGGTCAGCGTCGCGCCTTCGGCCAGCCGTGCGGTTCGATAGAAGTGGGTGGCGAGGTCGCGATCTCCCAGATTGAACCATCGGGGTGCGGCCATCGAGCCGTCTGGTCGGACCGACTCGAAGCGTTCCAGCGATTCCATTGCTCGCCAGCTCTCGTCGACGAGTCCCCATCCGCGTTCGGGGTCGATCGCGCCAGCGAGGGTGTAGACGATCGTGTCGAGATCAGGGGAGATCGACAGCCCGTGCAGCGAGCAGTCGTCGCCGGTGTTGACCACCGCGGTGACCGACGTCGGGTCGTCGACGGCATCGATCACGCCGCGGAGGAAGCGCGCGGCCCCGACGCCTCCGGACACGACGCAGATCGACGGCTCACTCATGTTCAGCCAGCTCCCGGTACATCTGGTGGTACTGGGCGGCCGTCGACGCCCAGGAGAATCGTGCAACGTTCGCATGACCGCGACGTACGAGTTTGGCGTGCATCCCGTCGTTGGTGACGATCCAGTAGAGGTTCGCGGCGAGCGCTTCGGCGTCGCGCGCTGGGCTGAGCAGCGCCGCAGCGCCGGCGATCTGCGGAATCGAACCGGCAGTGCTCGCCACCACGGGTGTGCCGGCCTGCTGCGCCTCGAGAATCGGGAAACCGAACCCTTCGTCGAGCGAGGGGTAGACCAGCGCACGGGCGTGGGTCAGTAACCAACGCTTCGTTGCGTCATCGACGATGCCGGTACGCACGACGCGCTCGGCGGTCTCGGGTGACAGCCGGGCGATGGCCCGATCGACGGCGGCGACGTCGTTGCCGGCCGCTCCGGCGATCACGAGGCGGACGGAGGCGTGTTCGCGGGCGAGTCGCCCGAACGCGTCGACCAGAGTCGGCAGATTCTTGCGGCGTTCGATCGTGCCGAGTGCTAGGACGAACTCCGAGAGTTGCGGCAACCCGAGCGGCTCGACGCTCGCGGCTTCGTCCGGCTCCGCAGGCGGAGCGCCGAGCAGAACCGTGCGGACTCGATCGGTGTCGAGGAGTGTCCGCACCCGCCGTGTGGTCGCGTCCGAACTCGTGACGACGTGGGCCCCGTCGGCAACAGCGCGCCGCAGCACCGCCGCGGCGCGCAACACGTCGGGCTCCGCGTCCTCGGGGTGCTCGAGAAACCAACAGTCGTACACCGACACCACGCGCGCGCAGCGTGTGGGCGGCACCACGTAGTTGGTGCCGTGCACCACCTCCGGATGGTCGAGCCAACGGTCCATCGGCGCCGATCGATGAGCCCAGAGTCGGAGCGCCATCGCTGCGGGCATCGGGATTCGCCGCTCGGACGTGCCCAGTCGCGCCCGTGCGCTGGTGACGTACCGCCGAAGATCGATCCCCTCGCGCTCGGCGAGCGCATCGACCGTCCACGCCACGGCATTGCCGATGCCCGTCCGCCTGCCGTGGGTCGGCCCGACATCGATCGCCACTCGTAGCATTCGGCAGCCGAGCGTATCTGCGCGTGTGGGAAGTGAGCCCTAGACTCTGCGGCCTCATGCCTACAGCCTTTATCACGGGGATCACCGGTCAGGATGGTCAGCATCTGGCCGAGTTTCTTCATGGTCAGGGCTATCACGTGTTCGGGATGGTGAAGGGCCAGAACAACCCGCGGGTCGAGGCGCTGCAGCACGAATTGCCGTTCATCGAACTCGTGTCGGGTGATCTGGCGGATCTGCCGTCGTTGGTGTCGGCCATGGAGGCGTGTCAGCCCGACGAGGTGTACAACCTCGGAGCGATCAGCTTCGTGGCGTTGAGCTTCAGCCAAGCCGAGTTGACGGCGAACATCAGCGGGCTGGGTGTGCTGCGGATGCTGGAAGCGGTGCGGATGGTCGGTGGCTCGCAGAACAACCCGATCCGCTTCTATCAGGCGTCGTCGTCGGAGATGTTCGGGCAGGTTCGTGAGACGCCGCAGACCGAGTTGACCCCGTTCCATCCGCGCAGTCCGTACGGGTGCGCGAAGGTGTTCGGCCATGACATCGTGGTGAACTATCGCGAGTCCTACGGGTTGCATGCATCGTCGGGGATCTTGTTCAACCACGAGGGTCCGCGCCGCGGGTTGGAGTTCGTGACGCGCAAGGTGACCAACGCGGTGGCGCGGATCAAGCTCGGGCTCCAGCACGAGGTGGTGCTTGGCAATCTCGACTCGAAGCGTGACTGGGGCTATGCCGGTGACTACGTCAAGGGCATGTGGTTGATGCTGCAGCAGGACGAGCCGGACGACTACGTGTTGGCGACGGGCGAGACGCATTCGATCGAAGATCTGGTGAGTCGTTCGTTCGCTGAGGTGGAGATCGACAACTGGGCCGACTACGTGCGTCAGGACCCGAAGTTCTTGCGTCCGGCCGAGGTCGACCTGTTGATTGGCGATGCCACCAAGGCGCGAACCAAGCTCGGTTGGAAACCCGAGGTCGACTTCTCGGCGCTCATCAAGATGATGGTCGCTCACGACCTGCAGCGAGAAGCCGCCAAAGCCGGCATCGAACTCGGCTGACGCACCTCGAGCGGCGAGCGTCAGGACTCGAACGGCATGTCGGTGATCGCCTCCATGATCGACGCGTTGGTGGGCGCTGCGCCGACCTTCAGCCGGTGATGGAGGGCCACACCGAACGCCGCCAAGGCAACCAGCGATGACACGACCAGGCCGATTTCGATGCGTCGGAAGACCTCGCCGCTCGACAACCAGGTGACCAGGACGAACGTTGCCAGGCCGACGACCCAGCCGATGGCGACGAGCGAGTGCCCCTGCAGTGCGATCACCGCTTGCGCTGTTGCCAGCGCCAACATGTACACCGCACTGCTCAGGGTCAGCATCGCAAGCGTCCGGCCGGTCAGGTCGGCGTCGTACACCATTCGCAACAGCCACGGCCCGAGGAGAAAAGCCCCGAGCGTGCCGGCGACGCCGACGGCGAGGACGAGGAGCATCAATCGCTTCAACCCGGAACGGAACTCGGCGTATGCTCCCTGCGCTGCCTGACGGCTGAGCCGTGGCAGCAGTGCCGCCTGGACTGCCTGGAACAGGAACAACGGAATCCGCGACAACAGCACGCCGTACGAGAACGCGGTGACCAGTGCTTCTTCGTTGTCCGACGCGAGCAGGCTCGCCGTGATGGGACCGGCGTTGAGCAGTGTGGCTGCGCACACCGAGCCGACCAAGAGCCAGCCGAGGTTCGGTGTCACCTCGTTCCATTCGGCGGGAGGTCCCGGATCCGTCTGCAACGCTCCTCGCCGTGCGACGTAGGCAACGGCGAACAGCGGTGAGATCGCCACCGCCATGCCGTAGGCGCCCGCGGCGGTGACGCCGACCACGGCCAGTGCGATGCACAGGATGATGCGAACGATGCCGTCAGCTCCGAGAACGACGGCGTAGTCGTGGAACCGGCCGCTGCCCGCGGCGATGCCTCGCGTCATGTGGGCGGGTGCGTACGCGGCGAATGCTGCGATCAACGCGATCACCATGAACCAGTCGCCGTCGAAGTACGACGATGTGATGACCGGGCTGAACAGGACGATGACCACCGTGACGAGGGCGACGAGGATGGCGCCGAGGCGCACGACCTTCTGCACCACCGGTTGACCACCGTGGCCGACAGCTCGGCGATGTGACAGCGCCCGTCCCAGTTCCTGTTCGAGCGGCAGGAAGAAGCCCGGTGCCAGCGCGAAGACGGCGAACCACATCGCAGCGATCGGGGCGAATTCTTCCGCTCCACCGACCGCGACCGTGCCGACTTTGAAGAATGCGTAAGTCGCGACGCCGGCGATCAGCAGCGCGATGCCGACGGGAATGGTTCCCTCGGGCAGCGGCGTGCGTTCTCGCACGGGGATTTCTGCTGACGACACGAGGACTCAATTCTAGCGAGAATGCAGAGACGTCAGGCGGTCAGCGGCGCAGGCTGCGTTCGAGCTCTCGGCGGCGCACCTGGGCCCGCTGGAATCCGAGCAAGCTGAGGCCGACGGTCACGTAGGTCGCATCCTTGGCCAGGTCCGCCGCGCGGCCGGCGATGGCGCCGCCGACATCGACGGTCCCACGAATGGCTCGGGCAACGTCGAAATCGGTGAGATCGATGTTGGTCGGGTCGAAACGGGGGCCCGGGCGGCGATCGGCTGGGCGAGTCGTAGCCATGACGGCAGGATAGCGAGCTGCCTCGCTAGCCTCGCCCCATCGTGGAACCGGAGACCTCATCAGCACCGCCGGTCGTCGCGGTCGTCGTCGTGCACGACCCCGGTGAGTGGTTCGACGACACCCTCGACGCGCTGGCCCGACAGGACTACCCGAATCTTCGCATCCTCTTCCTCGTCGTTGCCGAGCGTGAAGCCGTCGACGTTGCCGAGACGATCGACGAACGAATCCAGCAACGCCTGCCCGGCGCATTCGTCCGAGCGATCGGGATCAACGTGGGATTCGGCTCGGCAGCCAACGAAGTGCTTCGGCTCGTCGAGGGTGACAACGGGTTCTTCCTGTTCTGCCACGACGACGTTGCCCCGGAGCCCGACGCGCTGCGTCTGATGGTGGAGGAGTTGTACCGGTCGAACGCCGGCGCTGTCGGGCCGAAGCTCGTCGAGTGGGACGATCCGAGCGTGCTGCAGGCGGTCGGTCTGGGAATGGACCGGTTCGGCGAGATCGATCCGGTCATCGAAGCGGGCGAGGTCGACCAGGAGCAACACGACGGCGTCCGGGACGTGTTCGTCCTGCCATCGGCCTATCTGCTGGTGCGCGCCGACCTGTTCCGCGAACTCGGCGGCTTCGACCCGGCGATCGACTTCTACGGCGAGGACACCGAGCTCTGCTGGCGCATCCACCACAGCGGGGCCCGCGTCGTGGTGGTTCCCTCAGCGCGCGTGCGCCACATCGGTCGTTTGCGACAGCGCCGACCCGATCTTCGTCACGGGTTGTTGCGCGCTCGTCACCGGATGCGCTCGGTCGCCACCCTGACCGGCGCATCGCGACTGCCGGTGCGGTCGATCGAGATGGTGCTGCTGACGCTCACCGAGTTGGTCGTCGGGCTGTT
>DATLBC010000013.1:0-63508 GCA_035527095.1 Ilumatobacteraceae bacterium
CGAGCGGTGCAGGTAGGTGGAATCCTCGGCGGGCGGGTCGTAGTGGACGACCGCGTTGACGCCGTTGACGTGGATGCCGCGGGCGGCGACGTCGGTGGCGATCAGCGCCGAGGCCTGACCCTTCTTGAATGCGGCGAGCGCACGGTCACGCTGACCCTGGCTACGGCCACCGTGGATCGGCTCCGCCGAAACGCCATTGCGGCCGAGTTGCTTGGCGAGGCGATCGGCACCGTGACGTGTGCGGGTGAACACGATCGTCGAACCCAGACGCTGGATGACGTCGGCGGTCGTCGAAACGCGATCCTCGCGGTCGACCAACCAGAAGTGATGCTTTGCAGCGTGCACGTCGGGACCCTTGGGACCCACCTCGTGGCGCACCGGGTTGTGCTGGAAATCGGCAACGAGCTTGGCGACCGGTCCATCGAGCGTGGCGGAGAACAACAGCACCTGGCGGTCGTTCGCTGTCTGCTCGACGATGCGGCGCACGGCGGGAAGGAAGCCCATGTCGGCCATCTGGTCGGCTTCGTCGATCACCACGGTGGTGACGTCGCGAAGATCGATGGCTCGCATCTGCATGAGGTCCTCGAGGCGACCGGGACACGCGACGACGAGTTCGACGCCGCGGTCGAGCGCCTTGCGCTGACCGCCATAGCCGACGCCGCCGTAGATCGACGCCGCATCGTGCCCTGCCGCCTTCGCGAACGGGGTCAGCTCGGCCATGATCTGCTCGGCGAGTTCACGAGTCGGGGCGAGAACGAGCGCGACCGGACGCTTCGGGCGGGCGTCAACGAGGCCGGCGACGAGCGGAAGACCGAAGCCGAGGGTCTTGCCGGACCCGGTCGGCGCACGGCCGGCCACGTCGCGGCCGGCGAGCGCGTCGGGGATGACGGCGGCCTGGATCGGGAAGGCGGTGTGCTTGCCCTGGCTCTCGAGCCGGCGCACGATCGCTTCGGGTAGGCCGAGGTCGCGGAAGGCAACTACCTCGTCGGCAGTGTCGGGGGACGTGACGCGCGGGGCGTCATCGATAATGGTCATTGGGGGGACTCCTCTATGTAGCTCAACAGCGCAAAACCGGAGCAACAAAGAATCCGAATGCGCTCGTCGTTCGGGAATTCGAACGACGCCAGACACCGACGCTAGCGGGACATCGCCCGATTCACGTGTGACGCCGGGCGCATCGCCCAGCGTCGAGACCGTCAGGCGCCCAGCACCTTGGCCTTCGCCTGAGCGAACTCCGCGTCGGACAGGATGCCGTTGGCGTGAAGGTCGCCGAGCTGCTTGAGCTGCTCGATGTCGACCTGACCCACTGCGGGGGCCGGGGCCGGAGCCGCGTACTGTGCGGGCGCCGGTGCGTACTGCTGCTGAGGTGCGGGCGCATACTGCGGCGGAGGCTGGTTGTAGCCCATGTCACGCTGGTAGGCGGCGGTGCGGTCAGCAGCGAGCTGAGCGTCCTTCTCGGTGTAGCGCGACGCCTGTCGCCGAGCGACGCGACCGGACACCGCGGTGGCGGTTCCGGCGACGACGGCGGTCCGGGCGATTCCTCTGGCGAGTCCTGGCATGGTCGTTCCTCTCCTTCGTTCGGTGCAGTTCGATGCGGTCAGTCGGAAGATTCGAGTTCGTCGAGCACGGCGATGACGTCCTCGGCGGGGATTCGCTTCGAGGCGATCAGCGTGCCGCCGGCATCGAGGGCTGCGCTGACGAAGGGGATCGCCCACGTGTTCTCGTACATGAGCAGCACGCCGGTGGTTCCCGGCAACATCGTGTCGGCTGCGGCCTGCATGTCGTCGTCGCCGAGCAGCCCGGAACGCGCGCCCGCAAGCACGAAGACGTCACCGCCGAGAGCGTCGAGTTCGACCACGGTGAACGTGCCGTCGTCCTCCTTCCGGATGGCCACGAGGTCGTAGAGGCTGACGATGCCGCGGCCGATGAGATCCATCAGTGCGGCGGCCGTGGACGAGAGGTCGTGGCCTCCGGTGAACTCGAGCAGGACGAAATCGATCGGGCCGTGAGTGTCGGTCATGTCGTGTGCCGTGGCGCTTCCTGTGGTCGGGACGTTCTGACGATCAGAGTATGGCCGCCGCATGCGGCGACCGTCACCACCCGGATCGGATGATTCACGGCTTCATTCGGGCGGGCCGGGTGGACCGACCGCATCGCCGAGCACAGCGCGCATCACGGGGTCGAGGTTCGGGCCCCGCCGTAGGTGATGGCCGCCATCTGCACTGATGCAGACCCCGGTGACCCACGAGCTCTCCGGCCCGGCGAGGAACCGCACGATGGCGGCGATGTCCTCGGTCGTGCCCAGGCGGTGCAGGGGCATCTGTTCGAGGTAGTCCTCGACGATGTCGGGGATGCCGGTGAGCCCGGCGGAGATGTCGGTGGGGACGAGGCTCGGCCGCACGGCATTGGCGCGGATTCCCGACGAGCCGAGCTCGTCGGCGACTTGCCGAACGAGCATCTCGAGTCCGGCCTTCGACACGTTGTACGGCGTCATGTACCGGTGCGTCGACACGGCGGCGATCGACGACATCGCAACGATCGAACCGCCTCCGTTCGCCGCGAGATACGGGACCGAGTGCTTCATGGTGAGAAACGCACCCGTGAGGTTCGTCGCGAGCACCGAGTTCCAGTCGTCGAGCGTCGTCAGGTGAAACGGTCCAGCCGACCCCGACCCGGCGTTGGCCACGACGATGCGCAACGTGCCAACCCCAGCCGCAGCCGCACACGCCGCCTCGACACTCTCCTCGTCGGTCACGTCGCAGGCCACGACTGCGATCCGCGCATCGGCGAACTCCGATCGCAGTGCGTCCGCCGACTCGGACAAGCGTTCGACATTCCGGGCGGCGAGCATCACGTCGGCGCCGTCGGCAACAAGCGCACGAGCGCACGCCAATCCGATGCCCGACCCCCCGCCGGTGACGAGTGCGAGCTGCCCGGCCAGTGGTGCATCCATCGTCGCAGTGTGCCGCATCACCGCCAGGACGATTCGAGCCGGACCCGTCGTGGTTCCCCGAGACCCGGGCTCGGGGAACCGGCGCTCGTGCGGGCACGATGGGGGCGTGACCACTCCTGGAACCGCCGCTCGACCGCTGTCGGGGATCCGCGTGCTCGACCTCAGCCGCGTGCTGTCTGGGCCGCACTGCACCCGGATGCTCGCCGACATGGGCGCCGACGTGATCAAGATCGAGCCACCGGCAGGCGACCTCACGCGGTTCGCCACGCCGAGGCGCCACGGGCTGTCGAGCTACTTCGTGCAACAGAACGTGGGCAAGCGCAACCTCAGCCTCGACCTCGCCACGCCCGACGGTGCAGCGATCCTGCTCGCCCTGGCCGAGCACGCCGACGTGCTCGTCGAGAACTATCGCCCCGGCGTGATGGCCAGACTCGGTCTCGACGCGGACACGATGCGCACGCACAACCCGCGCCTGATCTACGCCTCGATCTCCGGCTACGGCCAGACAGGTCCGTGGGTGAAGCGCCGGGCGTATGCGCCGGTCGTCGAGGCCGAGTCCGGCATTGTCGCGTCGCAGGGCAACGCACGCGGGGGTGAACTCGCCAAGGATCCGCACAGCCATGCCGACCTGTACACGTCGCTCGAAACGGCCTCTGCGATCCTCGCCGCTCTGTACCAACGCGAGCACACCGGCGAAGGTCAGTGGATCGACGTCTCGATGGCCGAGACGATGCTGTACGTCAACGAGCATCTCCACGATGCGCTCTGGGACGGGCACGACGACCCGCAGTGGATCCGCAGTTTTCGCCCCGGCGACTACCTCGTGCTGACCGTGGCCAATGGTGAATCGCTCGTCGTGAGCGGGCACCCCGCCGAGCGCGGGACGTTCGACTTCTTCATCGCAGCGATGGGCCGGCCGGAGCTGGCCGACGACCCGCGTTTCGTCGACGTCGCGTCACGGCTCGAGAACTTCGACGTACTGCGCAAGATCATCCGCGACCACGCCGCGACCGTGCCGGACGCGACGACGTTCGAGGAGCACTTCTCGACGCATCAGCTCGCCGTCGGGCGAGTCCGTCAACCCGGCGATCTGACGAACACCGACTGGGCGCGCGCGCGAGGCGCCATTGTCGATGTCGACGACCGAGGCGGAGGCACGATCCGCGTTCCGAACGTTCCGTGGCGGTTCAGCGCGTCACCCGACGTCGGGGTGTCCGGTGTGCCGAAGTACCGCGGCGAGGACAACCGGTCGCTGCTCGCCGAACTCCTCGGCTACGACGACGACCGACTCGATGCGCTCGAGGCCGACGGCGTGCTGTCGAGTCGCCTCCCCGACGGCTGAACCACGATGTCGCAATGAGTCTCGGATTCCCGGTCCTGCCGATGAAGGCGACCATGGGCTCGACCGGCGCGGTGCCCGACAGCGACGACTGGGCCTTCGAGATCAAATGGGACGGCTACCGCACGATCGTCCACATCGTCGATGGCCGCGTCCGACTCCAGAGCACCGCCGGCCACGACGTCACCGACCGATGGCCGGAGTTCGCAGGTCTCGCCGAAGCAGTGAACGCACCGTCGGCGATCCTCGACGGCGAGCTCGTGGTGTTCGACGACGATGGACGGCCGCGCTTCGATCTCGCGCAACGCAGCGGCGTGGGGGCTGATCGCGAAGCGGTCATCCAGCTCTTCGACGTGCTCCAGATCGACGACAACGACACGATCGACCTCCCGTACCTCGACCGGCGCCGGCTGCTCGACCGACTCGTCGAGCCCGGCGACAACTGGACCGTGCCGTCGTTCCGACTCGGCGACGGTGCGGCGCTCCTCGCCGCAACCGCCGAGCAGGGGTTGGAGGGCGTGATCGCGAAGCGGACCGACTCGCGCTATCGACCCGGCACACGCAGCAAGCACTGGCGGAAGATCAAGAACCGCATTGCGGTCGACCTCACGATCGGCGGGTTCACCGCCGGCACCGGGAACCGCGTCGACACGTTCGGTGCGCTGCTGGTCGGACGGCCCGCAGCCGGGGGGCTTGCGTTCGCCGGCGGCGTCGGCACCGGCTTCGACCAGCGGACGTTGATGGAGCTGCGCTCACAGCTGGACACGCTGTCCACCGAGAGGTCCCCGTTCGATCCGCCCGTGCCGACAGGTGTCGCCCGGACGGCGACCTGGGTCGAACCGGTGCTTCGCGCCACCGTCGAGATCGCCGAGTTCACCAACGACGGTCAGGTCCGCCACGCCAGCTTCGTCGAGCTCGTTCGGGGGGATCGACCTCGAGGCCGATGAGATCGATGGTCCCAGCGCCGAGTGATTCGGATGCCATCGACAGCTCGAGGCCGAGTCAGACTGACGAGACATGATCGACCGTTCCGACGCAGTGGCCCTCGACGCGGCTGACCCACTCGCGCGATGGCGGGACGAATTCGTGGTACCCGACTCCGATCTGATCTACCTCGACGGCAACTCACTCGGACGGACCCCGAAGCGGACCATCGCTGCGCTGCACCGGGTGGTCGAGCAGTGGTCGGGCGACCTGATCGCCTCGTGGTGGGAACACGATTGGCTGAACCTCGCACTCACCGTCGGCGACGAACTCGCTCCACTACTCGGTGCCGGGCCGGGCGAGTGCGCCGTCCACGAGTCGACGACGGTGTCGATCTTTCAAGCGGTCAACGTCGCACTCGATCTCGTGCCCGGCCGCCGAGTGATCGCGATCGACCGTGCCGACTTCCCGACCGATCGCTACGTCGTCGAAGGCGTCGCCCGCACCCGCGCCTGCGAGGTGCGCTATGGCTTCGATGACCTGGAGGGCGTCGACGTCGTACTCCGCTCGCTCGTCGACTACCGGACCGCGGAGGTGGCCGACCTCGCGGGGGAGACCGCCCGCGCCGCCGCAGTCGGGGTGACCACCGTCTGGGACCTGTCCCACGCCGCCGGCGTGCTCGAACTCGACCTGCAGGGCGCCGCTGTCGAGTTGGCCGTCGGCTGCACCTACAAGTTCCTCAACGGCGGCCCGGGCGCCCCGGCGTTCGTGTTCGTGTCGAACGCGATCCATGATCGTGTGACCCAGCCGATCTGGGGGTGGTTCGGACAGTCCGACCAGTTTGCGATGGAGCGCCCGTTCGACCCGCGGCCGGGCGTCGCCCGGATGCTCAACGGCACCCCGCCGGTGCTCGGTCTCACCGCCGCCCGCGAGGGCATCGCTGTCACCGTCGAGGCGGGTATCGCCGCTGTTGCCGAGAAGGCACGGCAGCTGACCGGTCTCGGGCTCGAACTCGCCGACCAGTTCGGGTTGGAGACCGTCACCCCTCGCGACCCCGATCGTCGAGGCGGCCACGTCGCGATCCGGCACCCGGCGGCGCGACGTCTCCACGACGAACTCACCGCACGACGCGTCATCGTCGACCGCCGGGACCCCGACATCCTCCGGCTCGGGATGTCACCGTTGACCACGCGGTTCAGCGACGTCTTCGACGGGGTTGCTGCGCTCGCGGAATGCACAACGGCCTGACGCGGCGTTCGACGCCTGACCGTCGAGGTGGCAGCGACGACGACCTTTGTGTCGTTGGACTCTGGCCGGCGCGCCGATTTCGTCGGACCGTGGATTCCACAGAGACCCACACCCAACGGAGGCGGCCATGTCCACGAGGCGGAAGCGTTCCAATCAGCCGATCAGGCACACGGGCCGCAGGGCGGTGTGCGCGATTGCTGTCGCCGTTCTCGGCGTTGCAGCAGGATCGTCGCTCGCGGCGGCCGAGGAGACCCCCGAGGACAACCCCGCGGAGACAACGGGGACAGCGGCGGCCGAGGAGATCCCCGTGGAGATCCCCGAGGAGACAACGGGGACGGCAGCGGTCGAGGAGACCATGGTGATCGAGGTGGTAGTGGAATCACCGCCCGCCCACGAACCGATGGCAGCACCGACCGCCGACAGCCCACCCGACGACTCCGCGGCGTCGATCGCCCCCACGAGTGCGCCGATCGACAGCCAACACGAAGGCGACGACGCAGGCGAAGGCGACCACGGAGGCAACGGGAGCGGAGAACAAGGTGAAGGAAACCCGTACCGCATGGCGTTCTCGGTCGACTGGCGCTCCGAGGCCGGGACACCCATAGCGGTGCTCGACCAGGTGCTTGCGGACGACTGGAGGACCCTGTTCACGCTGACCGCGGCAAGTCAGACCGGCAAGAACCAGCCCACCGCGGCACGGTGCACGTACACGGAGTCGAGCAACCAACTCGAGTGCGAGTACGACAACCCCGGACACCGCAGCGATGCCGACGGCATGATCGTGCCGGCACGGCCGACCGCGACCTACTCCGTCACGGTGAGGTGGGAGACGCCGGGTTGGAGCGTCGACGGCGCGAACGCCGGCCCGTATTCGGCACGTGACCTCTGCCCGCGTGGCGGAAACGACGGTGGACACGACGACGGGCACGACGAGCTCACCGACGTCGACGACAACGGGCACAGCGGCAAAGCGTTCCGCTGCGAGCACACCGTCGTGATCCGAGCAATCCAGGTCGCCCCGCCCGAACCAGAGCCGGAACCGCCGACCGGGCCCGAGTCGGCCACGCCGACCCCCGAGCAGGAACAGGCCTCGTTGCCGCCGGTCGTCATGGATCTGGGGTCGACCGCCCAGATGCTGCCCGCCACCGGGAGCCCGACCTCGCTGATGCTGGCGATCGGTGGTGTGCTCTCGGCGATCGGTGCCGGACTCGTCCTCCTCGCTCGTCGGATCTCGACCGATCCGATTGGAGGTGCGATCGGTGACCAGGGCAGGATGCCCACATGAGCGTCGTCAAGATCAATGCCATCACCATCCCCGAGGGCATGGGCCCACAGCTCGAAGGTCGCTTCGCCGGACGGGCGAAGATGGTCGAGCAGTTCGACGGGTTCGAGGACTTCCAGCTCCTACGCCCGACCGAAGGCGAAAGCCGCTACTTCGTCTACACCCGCTGGGCGTCCGAGGAGCACTTCCAGGCGTGGATGAACAGTCAGGACTTCGCTCACGGCCACGCCAGCGGCCAGGCCGACGGCAACCAGCCCGCCGGCGGCGAGGCACCCCGCAAGCCGGTCGCCCAGGGTGCCGACCTCATGTCGTTCGAGGTCGTCGAACACGTCGTCAAGGGCTCCTGACCAGCGCTTCTCGTGAACTCGTGCGGGAACTATTCCCCAACGAGTTCACGAGAACGAGTTGTAGCCTGCCCTACCCGTGGCACTGATCGTCCAGAAGTACGGCGGCACGTCCGTCGCCGACCCCGATCGCATCAACGCGGTCGCCGACAACGTCGCGTTCACCAAGAAGCGCGGGAACGACGTCATCGTCGTGGTGTCGGCCATGGGCAAGGCCACCGACAACCTGATCACGCTGGCCAATTCCGTGTCGACCACACAGCCCGGCCGCGAGATGGACATGCTGCTCACGACCGGCGAGCGCGTCACCGCCGCACTCATGACGATGGCGCTCTTCGATCGCGGCATCGACGCGATCAGCTTCACCGGCAGCCAGGTCGGCATCATCACCGACACCGCGCACCGCAAGGCGAAGATCATCGAGGTCAAGGGCGACCGGGTCCGTCAGTCGCTCGCCGAGGGCAAAGTCTGCGTCATCGCCGGCTTCCAAGGTGTCAGCACCGACAAGGAGGTCACCACGATGGGTCGTGGCGCCTCCGACCTCACCGCATCGGCACTGGCCCAGGCGATGGGCGCCGACGCATGCGAGATCTACACCGACGTCACCGGCGTGTTCACGGCGGACCCGCGCATCGTCCCGCAGGCCCGCAAACTCACCAAGGTGCACTTCGACGAGATGCTCGAGATGGCCGGTGCCGGCTCGAAGGTGCTCGCCCTCCGCTCGGTCGAGTTCGCCCGCAATCACGACGTACCCCTCCACGTCCGTTCCGCATTCACCTGGGAACCCGGCACGTGGGTCACCAACGAGGAGGCTTCTGTGGAAGATCCGATCATCTCCGGCGTCGTCACCGACATGTCCGAAGCGAAGGTCACCGTGTTCGGCGTCCCCGACCGGCCCGGCATCTCGGCGGCGCTGTTCGAGCCGCTCGCCGACGCGAGCGTCAACGTCGACATGATCGTGCAGAACACCTCCACGCAGGGCACGACCGACATCAGCTTCACGATGCCGATGGCCGACATGGGAGAGGCCGAGCAGATCGTGTCGCGTGTCGCCACCGAGATCGGGGCAACCGGCGTGTCACACGACAACGACATCGCCAAGGTGTCACTGGTCGGCGCCGGCATGAAGTCGGCCCCCGGAATCGCCGCGAAGATGTTCCGCATCCTCGCCGACGAGGGGGTCAACATCGAGATGATCTCGACCTCGACGATCCGCGTGTCGGTCGTCTGCGCGGCGGGCGACATGGAGCGCGCCGCCCGGGCACTCCACACGGCGTTCGGCCTCGACTCCGGCGCCGACTACTCCGCCCCCCTCCCCGAACGCAAGTAGACGTGACATCTGGGGTCTGACCCCGGACGTCGACCGCCGATGCCACGGTGTGACGTTCGGCGCACGTGACCGACGTCGCTTGAACGCCGGCGCAGTCGACGCCATGGTTGTGTCACGGCATCGACCAACACACGGGGGTAGGGAATGGCACGGGGTGGACATCTGGGGCAACGCGCGATCGTCGTCGGCGGTGGGATGGGCGGGCTGTTCTCGGCCCGAGTACTCGCTGATCACTTCGACGAGGTGATCGTCCTCGACCGCGACCACGAGCCCGCAGCGGCCGAGCCGCGGGGCACCGTGCCGCAGGGGCACCACTTCCACGTGCTGCTCCCCGGTGGTCTCGATGCCATGTGCGAGTGGTTCCCGGGTTTCGTCGATGACTTGGTCGACACCGGATCGGTCGAGATGCTGCTCGGCCGCGACTTCTACGCCTACACGACAGAGGGCAAGTCCTACAGCCTCCAACGTCACCAGCCAGAGCCGAACCCGGGTCCGATGACCTACGTACAAACGCGTCCACAGCTGGAGGCAAACGTCCGCCAGCGAGTCGGAGGACTGGACAACGTGAGTTTCCACTACCGGTCGCTGGTCGATGGACCCATCGTCGAGGACGACCAGGTGGTCGGTGTGACCATCCGCGACGGCGAGGCGATGCGCGCCGATCTCGTCGTGGATGCGAGCGGACGCAACAGCTGCACGGCGCAGTGGCTCCCGGAGATGGGCTACGAGCCTGCGCCGGAGACCTACGTCAACTGTGACGTCTCGTACACCTCGGTGATCGTGCAGCCGGAGGTGTGGGATGCGTTCGACGGGTCGGTGTTCTTCCTGATGCCGACCGGAACGGGCGAACATGCCGGACGATACGGCTCGGTCGTCAAGTTGCCGGGTGAGCGGTGGCTGCTGTCGCTCGGCAGCCGTTACGGCGACACCGCACCCACCGAGTGGGAGGCCTTCCGCTCGTATGGCGACACACTCATCGATCCGATCTGGTCACGGCTTGCAGCGACGGGCACCCCGCTCACCGACATCAAGACGTATCGGATGGCTCGCGCTGTCCGTCACCACTACGAGCAGGTCGACCGCTTCCCGGATGGTCTGGTCCCGATCGCCGACTCGGTGTGTTTCTTCAACCCGATCCACGGCCAGGGAATGTCGTCGGCCGCCGGACAGTGCCGTGGCTTGAGCGAACTGCTGGCGCAGCGGGCTGCGGGCGATGGCACCCTCGACGGAATCGCGATGGACTTCTTCCCGATCGCGGCCGACTGGGTTCGCGGGCCATGGATCCTGGCTGCTCTCAGCGACTTCGCCCATCCCCAGTGCACGGGTGACTTCCCCGTCGACGACGTGCCCGATCTGGAAGCACTCGGTCGAGTCGCCGCCTCGAGCGAGCCGAGTTCGCCGGAGATGCAGCTCGTCATCGACATCAGCGTGCTGCGCAAACCACTGTCGGCCATCAGGGCGTTGACGCCCGCCTGACCCGCGCGACCCCGGCTTTTCGAGTCACGTCCGGAAAGAGGGCGTCGCACACGCTTGAATGTCATCCACATGGGTGACGTCTGGCCACAACTGCTGCTCGTCGCACTCCTCGTGCTCGTCAACGCGGCGTTCGCAGGAACCGAGCTGGCGCTGGTGTCGCTGCGCGAGAGCCAACTGCAGCGACTCGAAGCACGCTCAGCGACGGGGGCGGTGCTCGCCCGACTGGCACGGCAACCGAACCAGTTCCTCGCCACGATCCAAATCGGCATCACGCTTGCCGGATTCCTCGCCTCCGCGGCCGCGGCGGTGTCGCTCGCCGAGCCACTCGAGACTCCGCTCTCCTTCCTCGGCGGGGCCGCCGGGCCGGTGTCGGTGATCACCGTCACCCTGATCCTCGCCTACTTCACGCTGGTGTTCGGCGAACTCGCCCCGAAGCGCATCGCCATGCAACGCGCCGAGAAATGGGGCATGGTGATGGCGCGACCACTCGATCTGCTGTCGACATTGACCAAGCCGATCGTCTGGCTGCTGTCGAAGTCAACCGATCTCGCGGTTCGGCTGCTCGGTGGCGACCCCGATCGCCAACGCGAGGAGGTCAGCGGCGAGGAGCTCCGCGACATGGTCGCGATCCACGAGACGTTCACGCCAGAGCAGCGCCAGATCATCGACGGCGCCTTCGAGATCGCCGAACGCACCCTCGACGAAGTGATGGTGCCGCGCAGCGACGTGGTCGTCATCGACGCCGACTCCACGTGTCAGGAGGCGCTCGACCTGCTCATCGAGACGGGCCACTCGCGAGCGCCGGTGGCCGAGAAGCGCAACCTCGACCGGCCCGTCGGCATGGTGCGCCTCCGCAGCCTGCTCGACCACGGCAGCGAACCGGTGCGGTCGGTCATGTGGGACATCCCCGCGTTCCCGGATGCCGCTCGGGTCCTGACGGCGCTGCGCGAGTTCCAAGCGCGGCGCACCCAGATGGCCGTCGTCGTCGACGAGTACGCCCGCACGATCGGCATCGTCACCGTCGAGGACCTCGTCGAGGAACTGGTCGGTGAGATCTGGGACGAGACCGACCCCGACCTCGCCACCGTGATCCACGAGGCCGACGGCACGATCGTGGTGTCCGGATCGTTTCCGGTGCACGACCTCGTCGATCTCGACGTCGAGCTACCCGAGGGCGACTACACGACCATCGCCGGGTTGGTGCTCGATCAGATGAACCGGTTCCCGCGGCCGGGCGAAACGATCGACATCGACGACTGGCAGGTCCAGATCCGCGCCGTGGGTCGACACCGCATCACCCAGGTGGCGCTGAAACCGCTCGACGAAGACCGCGATCAGCGAACGGTGGCGATCAACCAGTAGTGACGGGTGTTGATCCCGTCGAACTCGTGATTCACCGCGCCGTGCCCGGTGATCTTGCTCTTCGGGTTGCGCCAGATCTCGATGTCGGTGAGCAACGGCGACAGCGGACCGATCAGCTCGTCGGGTTGGAGACGGTTGGCCTGCCAACCGAGCCGAGCGGCGAGGCGGCGCTGCGACAGCCACGGCCCGAACTTGGGGATCCGGAACAGCTCACGCGTGACGGCGCCGAGTGGGAGGAGCAAGACGTCCTGGGCGCTGCGCGCACGGTAGTTGAGCACGACCTTGCCTCCGGGCCTGGTGATGCGCACCGCCTCGGAAGTCAGCTCCAGCGCATCGTCGGGGTCGCAGTGCTGCAGTGTGATGTAGCTGAAGGCGACATCGGTGGAGTTCGGCGGCAGATCGAGCGTGTGGCCGTCGATGACATGGCTGGTCCGCAACCGGTCGACCTTTCCGAATCGCCCGACGGTTTCGATGCACCGTTCGAGAAAGCCGGCATCGAGATCGCAGGCGGTCACCGATGCGTATTCGCGGGTGAAGGCGCACGTCATCCGCCCGATGCCGGACCCGATCTCGACGAGCGACTTGTCGTCCGGCGTCAGTCCCGCGGCATCCGGCTCGCGTAGCCCGAACACGGTGAGGTACGACGGGACCTCGGCGTCGCCGGTTGCCACGAACTGTTCGAGGGTGAGTTCGCTCCCGGTCTCGTTGTTGAACACCCAGCCGGTGGTCCGCACGACGTCGTCACCGCTCGCCTGGCGTTCACTCGTCTGGCCAGCGGCCTTCCACGGCACCAGTTGGGAGCGACGACGCATCCCAGGATTGTGCCAGAGCGACAGACCATCCACCCAGCACGCCGACCTTCGCGCAAACCCGCCGTCGACCCGACCGAGACGACCGTTATCGTTTCGCTCATGTCTGGAGCACTTCGAGTCGGTGTCGTCGGAGCAACGGGTCAGGTCGGCAGCGTGATGCGCCGCCTCCTCGACGAACGCAACTTCCCGGTTGGCGAGATGCGATATTTCGCGTCCGCCCGGTCGGCCGGCACCACGTTGCCCTGGAAGGGCACCGACATCGTCGTCGAAGACGCCGAGACCGCAGACCCCACAGGTCTCGACATCGCGCTGTTCTCCGCCGGCGCCACGTCGTCGCGGGCGTTTGCCCCGAAGTTCGCCGATGCGGGGGCGATCGTCATCGACAATTCCTCCGCGTTCCGGATGGATCCCGACGTGCCCCTGATCGTCGCCGAAGTCAACGGGCACTTGGCGGCGCACCCGCCGAAGGGGATCATCGCCAACCCGAACTGCACCACCATGGCGTTCATGCCGGTGATCAAGCCGCTCCACGAGGAGGCGGGGCTGACCCGCCTGGTCGTGTCGACGTATCAGGCGGTGTCCGGTGGTGGACTCGCGGGCGTCGACGAACTCGACAAGCAGGTCCGCGACGTCGTCGACCGCGCCGCCGAGCTCACCCACGACGGGGCAGCCGTCGACTTCCCGACACCGACGAAGTTCGTGAAGCCGATTGCGTTCAACGTCCTGCCGATGGCCGGCTCGATCGTCGACGACGGCCGGTTCGAGACCGACGAGGAACAGAAGCTGCGCAACGAGAGCCGCAAGATTCTCGACATCGCCGATCTGCTCGTGTCGGGCACATGTGTGCGGGTCCCGGTGTTCACCGGACACTCGTTGTCGATCAACGCCGAGTTCGAGCGCCCGCTCTCGGTGCAACGCGCAACCGAACTCCTCGGTGCAGCGAACGGCGTCGTGCTCTCCGACGTGCCGACACCACTCGAAGCGGCGGGCCAGGACCCGTGCTACGTCGGTCGCATCCGTGCCGACGAAGGCGCGCCGGGTGGCCGGGGGCTGGCGCTGTTCGTCAGCAACGACAACCTGCGCAAGGGCGCCGCCCTCAACGCCATCCAGATCGCTGAACTGATCCAGTCCGAGCGATGACGGCCGGCTCGGCCTGATCGCCGCTCAGCAAGCGCACGGGATCGACTGGCACTTGGGGCAGCCGTCGGCGTACCGCCGAATCGCGTCGTTCAGGTCGACACCCTGCTGATTGGCGAGCGTCGCCACCCAGGCGACCACATCGCCGAATTCGTGCACCCGGTCCTCGTGCGTGCCCTTGCGCACGGCCTGCGCGAGTTCACCGATCTCCTCGGTGAGCCAGGCGACGGTCGCTGACACACCACGTTGCCGATCACGGTCGCCGTAGGTCCGTTCGATGACGTCCTGCAGCTCCGCGAAGTCCATGCGACTCGACGGTAGCTCGCGCTGGTCGGCGCGCTCGCGGTCAGGACCCGGCGCCCACCGCGACCCCGTGTTCGAATCGTTCGGCGAACTCGGCCATTCGCGGATCGGCACTGATGACGGCGAGGTACGACGACTCGAGACCGGTCGTCGACGTCACTCTCGTCATCGCGGTGTACGCCAGACGTCGCGAACGTTCCTCCATGCCGATGCCGAGCACCACCGCCGGGCTCTCCCAGCCCTTGAACGCATGCACCGTGCAGCCCTTGACGGCGTCGGCATCGGGCCAGAACCTCGACTTTCGCCGCTGACGTTCATCGGGGTCACGGCTGTACACGTGATGCACGGGGTACCCGGCTGCCTCGATGATCTCGGCAGCGGCGAGACCGTCGTGGTGGTATTCGCAGAGGTAGACCACGTCGCGCGGTGCGAGATCTGGACGCTCGGCCAGGAGTCGAACCACTTCGCGGCCGATCTCCGGGCCGAGGTCTGCCACCCGGTCGATGTTGCGCCACGCCCGCTGGCCCGACGACACAGCACCGACCACCGCCGCCTGATCATCCGGCACCAACGGGATGGGAGCGTCGTCGGAGACGTACTCGCGAGCGAACAGGTTGGTCGACTCGATCAGCTCAGGGGCCATCCGGTACGAACCGCTCATCTCGATCCACGGTTCGACGAAACCGGCCGACTCCAACGTGCTCGGAGTCGCCCAACTGGACTTGCCGTAGAGATCGACCGTCGGATCGGTGGCCAACAGCATCTCACCATCGGGACGCAGCACCCGGTGACGCAGAAGGTTCCACCATTGATGCTGGAAGTCCTGCCCTTCGTCGACGAGCACGGCGTCGTACTGCCGTTCGAAGCCCCGACTGAGCACATCTTCGGTCTTCGCGACGATCTTCACCGGCCACGTACCGCGCAACGGCTCCTCGGCGACGATGCCCGCCGACGCCGCATCGTCGACCACCCGGGCACAGAAGGTGTGGAAGCTGGTGCACGTCACGCGCGCCGGGTTGGCGCCGTACTCGGCACAGCGCTGGCCCACCAGGTTCCGCAACCGATGCGCAAGGGTCAGGTTGAAACACAGCACGAGCACAGACTTGCCTTCGGCCGCGAGTCGGGCGGCACGGGCGGTCAGCGCAAACGTCTTGCCGCTCCCAGGAGGGCCGGTCACCCCGCGGATCTCCGCGCCCTTCGGATTTGCCGCCACCATTCGGGCCTGGGCGCTCAGTTGCACCGGAGCGACCATCCCGTGGGAGACACCGTCGACGACCAACTGGTGGTGCAGCCGGCGAACCGATTCGGCGTTGACCACGACCCCGGGTGGCGCCATCACCACGCCGGCGAGATGGCGTTCGAGCACGTCCGACCCCCACAGCCGCAGCGTCACACCGGACGGATCCGACCCGATGGCCTGCGTCGCATCGGCGGTCGACAGATGAGGCGCGATGATCGCCGAGCGCACCGACGCTCCCGGGTCACGATCGTCGGCCGGGAGGGCGAAGAACTGGTCGACGATGGTGTCGCGGTGCCGTTGTGCCACCTCGATCACGTCAGGCTGATCGACCAGGATCTCGACGACGATCACCCCATGCTTGGCGTGGACGAGAACGAAGTCGGGAATGTCCTGCCCAAGTTGCGGGCGGGCGTACACCGTCCATTCGTCGTCGAGAAGCTCGAGCTTCGACGCCACGTCGAGACCGCGCTCATCGAGCGGCGTAAGCAGCTCGTCGAGATGGTCGAGTGGTGGCAGGAACGTGGCCAAGGGAACCCCCAGTGAGCAGAGACGGACGCCTGGTCATCGGCGCGTGCTCGCTGGCACTTGAGGAATTCCTCGAGAGCGTCCCTCGCCCGAACTTCACTCGTCGCAGCGTCGAGGGTCCGACGTGCAGACACCTCGTGGTCGGGGTGAGAGGATTTGAACCTCCGGCCTCCACGTCCCGAACGTGGCGCGCTAACCAAGCTGCGCTACACCCCGTAGCGGCTGGCAATGCTATCCAGCGGTGACGGGTTCTTCCTCCGGTGAATTCTCGGGCTGATCCGCAGCCTCGTCGGCGCTCTCCGGTAGTGGCACCATTGGTTCCACCGGGGCCGCATCGGCAGCCAATCCCTCGGTGTAGATGCCGCCGGCAAGGATGGCATCGGCAGCACGACGCAGGCGCAGCGCATCGAGCGGCTTGACCAGCCAGCCTTCGGCGCCGCTGCGACGGGCGAGGTGGAGGTCGGCGCGGCGATCGAGCAACATCAGCACCGGAACGTGGCCGACCACGCCCGCAGACTCGTCGAGGCGCAGCGACATGGTGACCGCCATCGCTCCCATCGAGCCGACTTGGAGGTCGAGGATCGCAAGGTCGGGCATCCGCTCGGCGACCTGACCCGAGACGGCGCGGCCCTCGCGGCACATGGTGAAGTGGACGTTGTCGTCGCCGAGTGCGGCGGTGACCTCGTCGACGATCCAATCAGCATCGGTGGCAAGCAGGATGTGCACGGTCCAGACGCTACCCGTCGGCGACCGGATGGTCGAAGAGATGCCCAGCGATCACCAGCAAGCCGACGAGGTCGTGCACGTCGCTGTCGAGCAGCGGGAGGACGACCAGCCGATCGCCGCCGACGATCTCTGCGAGCGGCTCGATCACGCCGAGTTCGAGGTCCCGCATCGTGCGGAGCGTCGCCACGTTGTCCCACAACACGCCGAGCACATCGTCACCGGCGTGTCGTGCTCCATCGGCAGCGGCCACTGCGTCAGCCGCGGAACCGTCGCCGAACTGGGGGTGGGCACGGTTGACGATTGCGGAGGTGACCCCCACGCCCTGATCGATGAGCTGGTTGGCGAACCAGACCGCTTCGTCGATCGTGTCGTGGCGGGGAGCAGCGACGACCACGAATGACGTCGCTGGGGCTCGGATCAGACGCACCACGTCGTCGGCGCGCTCACGGAATCCTGTCTCCATGCCGGCGAACGCCTGGAAGAACGCAACCGAGTCGGCCAACACATCGGAGCCGACCACCTTGCCGATCGCCTTCAGGATCGGCTGGGTGGCCGTGCCGATCACTCTCAGGCCCCCGCGGGTCGGCAACATCAGCAGCCTGAACAGGCGATGGTCGAGGAACCGAGCGAGCACGCCGGGCGCTTCGAGGAAGTCCAGCGCGTTGCGGCTCGGCGGCGTGTCGACGATCACCAGGTCGAAGCGGTCGTCGCCGTGGAGGTCGTGGAGCGTCTCGGCCGCCATGTACTCCTGAGTGCCACTCAACGCTCCGGCGATGTTGCGGTAGAACGAGTTGGTGAGGATCCGTTCGATCTGCTCGTCGGAGTCGGCATGGCGCCGCACGAGCCCGTCGAACGTCGCCGCAGTGTCGAGCATCATCGCCCACAGTTCCCCTCCCGGCGTCCACGCTCCGTCGGCGGCGAGCTCGATGCGCTGCGGTTCCGCGGCCAAGCCCTCGGCGAGCCCGAGTGCGTCGGCCAAGCGACGTGCCGGGTCGATCGTGACCACGACGGCCCGTCGACCTCGCCGGGCCGCCTCGAGACCCAGCACCGCGGCCGTGGTCGTCTTGCCGACGCCTCCAGACCCGCAGCAGACGATCACCGTCGACGCGTCGATCACGTCACCGTCGATCACGTCACCGTCGATCACGTCACCACACCGGTCTCGCTGACGAGCGTCGCGGCGAGTTCCCGAACGTCAGAAGCGGTCAGCCCCGCGACCAGCAGCGCTGGCAGGGTGACCTTCGGGATCGGGAGTTCTCGTGCGAGTCGAGCGATCTCGCCAGCCTCCATCTCGCGACGCGACCGCCGGAAGGCTGCGGCGTCCAGCAGTCCCTGCGCACTGGCATCGTCGAGGCCGGCGACCGCCCGCCGAACGGCGGCGTCGTCGGGCAGCGGGTCGCCCACGTCGACGGCGTTGACGACGACCGGGCCGAGTTGCACGCCGACGTCGTCCTCGAGCGCGAACGCTGTCTCGACCACCTCGTTGACCGGTGTCGTCTCGGGCAGCGTCACCAGGACGACCTGACAGCGCTCGGCATCGTGGAGCAGCTCGAGCACGTCGTCTGCCTGCGCCCGCACGGGCCCCGAACTGACGGCGTCGGCCAGGCCTGCGGCCGAGGTGAGGAACGTGATCGCGTGGCCGGCGGCGGGCCCGTCGACCACGATCAGGTCGTAGTCGTCGGAGCGTTCGAGTTGTTTGATCTTGCCGAGCACGACGATGTCGTCGATCCCCGGCGCTGCGGTGCCGACCACGTCGATGACACCGGTGCGGTTGAGCCGCTTGGCGATGCGGGCGAATCCGTGTTCGCGGAGGTACTCGTCGAGCGCTTCGGGCGCCGAGATCGCCAGCACCTCGACGTCGGGCAGCAGCTCGGCCAACGCCGGCTTGCCATCGAGTTCGACCACCAGCACGCGCTGTCCGGCATCCGATGCGGCACGGGCGATCACAGCCGTTACCGTGGTCTTTCCCACACCGCCCTTGCCCGCCACCACGACGACGCGGGCAGCAGTCAACGACTGCAGCGGGAACTCGCTCTTTGGAGGCACCTGTGCGAAGACTAGCGATCGGCATGCTCACGCTGGTGGCCGGGCTCACACTGTTCGGCCCCGGCATTCAGGCCCAAGGCGACGCCGACAGCGCTCCCACCGTCGGCCGCATCGACGTGTTGCAGGTCAGCGGCTACTTCGACCCGATCCTCGTCGACACGATCGACGAGGCCATCGACCGGGCAGTCAGCGACGGCTCGCAGGCGCTGATCCTCCAGGTCAACAGCGACGGCACCGTCGTCGGCGACGACGTGATCGAGGACCTGCTCGTCCGCGTCGCCACCGCACCGATTCCGATCGGCATCTGGGTGGGGCCGAGCGGCGCACGCTTCTACGGCACCGCCGCACAGCTGCTGGCCGTGGCCGATGTCACCGGTATGGCGCCTGGTGCACGCGTCGGGTACATCGGTGTTCCGCTCGATCCGCCCGCGCTCCCCGAGGGCGTGACGATCGAGTTCGGCGTCGCCGAGGAGCGGCTCCGGAACGGCTCGGTGGGCTTGTCCGATGCCCGAGCGCTCGCCGTGTTCAAGCAACGCATCGACGACGAGGGCATCCCGACGATCACCAACATGGTGGCGGCGATGGACGGCTACGAGGAGAACGGCGTCGTGCTCGTCACCACCGAACTCACCGTGCTCGACGACGGCTCGACCCGATTCGACACCGTGTCGGTCGTCCGGTTCTCGAAGCTGACCCTGGTCGATCAGCTCTTCCACACCGTCGCCTCCCCTCCCGTCGCCTACCTGCTGCTGCTCACCGGATTGGCGCTACTGATCTTCGAGTTCTTCACCGCCGGCGTCGGTATCGCCGGAGCAGTCGGCGCCGTCTGCACCGTGCTCGCCTTCACCGGTCTGGCCGTGCTCCCCACACGACCGTGGGCGGTCGCGTTGATCATGTTGGCGATGATCGCGTTCGCGATCGATGTACAAGTCGGGATTCCGCGATTCTGGACCGGTGTCGGCATCGTGTTCACAGTCATCGGGAGCTGGTTCCTGTTCGAGTCGATCCCGGGCTCCTCGATGCGTCCCTCATGGCTCGCACTGATCGCCGGTATCGGCGGCATCAGCCTGACGTTCATCGTCGGGATGCCCTCGATGGTGCGAACCCGTTTCGCCACCCCGACGATCGGACGCGAATGGATGATCGGCCAAGAGGGCAACGCCATCGAGGCCGTCGATCCCGAGGGCTTCGTGTCCGTTGGTTCGGCAACGTGGCGTGCTCGAACCAACCGTGCGACTCCGATCGCCGCCGGTGACCCGATTCGCGTCGCCGCAATCGACGGCGTAACGCTCGACGTCGAACCGCTCGAAGGCGCCGCCCGCGACTACCGCGAAATGCGCAAGAAGCCGGCCGACGCAGCGGACACCGACGCCGTCGCCGACGAGCCCGCCGACGCGACCTGACCCGGCCCGGTTCAGATGTGGGGGAGGCGGGGGCCCGCGATACGGAGGTCGTCGCGTCGGCGAGTGACACCGCGGGCGTCGAGCTCGGCCATCAACGGCAGGACGAACTTGCGGCTCGCCCCCGTGGCGTCGCGGAACGCGGCCACCGTGAACCCGTCTGGGGACGCGCCGAGCAGTTGCGCCGCAAGCGCAGCGGCAGCATCGATCGTGCCCGCGTGGAAGTACATCCCGTCACGTGCCACCAGATGGCCGCGCCGCACAAGCTCGCGTACCTCGGCTCGGTCGACGTCGTCGGGCTGGGGAGGCACGAACCCGCCTGCACGCGCCGTGTCGAGGTACGGGTGATCGACGAACGGGTCGACCACGTCAGCGGTCCGAACTGTGGTGGCGTCGACGACCACCTCGTCGGTCGTGGCGAGCACGGCGCGTTCGCGATCGTCGAACGACGCCAAGTCGACGCCGATCGGGCCGCCATCGGCAACACGTTCGATCAGCGAGCTTCGCATGGCATCGAGCTCGTCGTCGGTCGTCAGCCAGTCGCCGACCACCGGTTCGACCCGCTGACCCGTCAGCCGTTCGACATCGCTCACCGTGATCCACCGACGCTCTCGAACGATTCGCTCGATGGTCCGATCGGGCGCCGCCCGCGACGCCCGCAGCACGGGCTCGATGTCGAGCACCTCGCCACCGCCGACGGTTTCGTCACGCCCGGACTCGCGAAGCACGAACCGATCGCCGGGCAGCAGTGGGAGCGGCTGCGCAAGGAACACCCGGACGGCGCCATCGGTCCCAGGGACCAGCGTCTCGGTTCCCAGCACACGGATACGAACCGCGTGTTCACCCGACCCGATGTAGGCAACGAAGGCCCCACGTCGAGACAGGTCGTGGTCGAGCGCATCCAGCACGTGAACCGATGCATCGAACCGATCCGTGGCATGCCACCGATCGGGAACGACGAGTGCGTCACCACGACCGAGGTCGTGGTGATCGACGCCGCTGAGGTTGACCGCAACACGGGTACCCGGCCCGACCTCCTCGACCGATCGTCCGGCGGTCTGCAGCGCCCGGATGCGCACTCGGTGATCGCCGACGACCAGGTTCTGGTCGATGTCCAGTCGACCTCCGGTCAAGGTCCCGGTGACGACGGTGCCGCTGCCCTTCGCCGCGAAGACCCTGTCGACCCACAGTCGGGGACGCCCCCGGTCGCTCGCTCGGGCAGAGCGCGCCACGAGCGCGTCGAGCTCGAGTCGCATCTCGTCGAGGCCTGATCCAGTGGTCGCCGAGACCGCAACCATCGGAGCGTCGCTCAGGAACGTGCCGTCGACGTGATCGGCGACATCCATCCGGGCCAGCTCCAGCAGGTCGTCGTCGACGAGATCGGACTTGGTGAGCGCAATGACTCCCGACTCGATGCCGAGCAGTTCGAGAATGCGCAGGTGCTCTTCGGACTGCGGCTTCCACCCTTCGGTCGCCGCGACCACGAAGACGCAGGCGGTGACGCCACCGACCCCGGCGAGCATGTTGCGCAGGAACTTCACATGGCCGGGGACATCGATGAAACTCAGCTCCTCGCCAGAGGGCAGCGTCATGTGCGCGAAGCCGAGGTCGATGGTCAGCCCTCGCCGCTTCTCCTCCTCGAACCGATCGGGGTCGGTACCGGTCAGTGCGAGCACCAGCGACGACTTGCCGTGGTCGACGTGGCCCGCCGTTGCGACGACGGTCACGACATCCGCTGCGAGCTGAGGGCCGCGATGATCGTTGCGTCGTCCGACGGGTCGACCGACCGGAGGTCGAGCATCGTCCGATCGTCACGAGACCGGGCGATCACCGGTCGGTCGTGCCGGCGCAACCTGTCGAGGAGATCCCCAGCGATGTCGACGCCGTAGGACGGCATCGTCACGCCGGGCGCCGAGCCGGCACCTGGCAACGCGTCCATCGGAGCAGCCACCACCGACGGATGCGCATGCGATACGGCCGCCGCAACCGACTCGGCACGCTCGCGAAGCGACGTCGTGGGCACTGCGACCATCCGCCAGAACGCGATGTCGGTGGCGGCACGCTTGTCGAGATAGGTCATCGCCGTGTCCTGTAGGGCGGCCAACACCAGGCCCCCCGGACGCAGCGCCCGCGCCAGCGGATGGCGTTGGCAGCGCTCGACCAGATCGGCCCGGCCGGCGATGACGCCCGCCTGCGGGCCACCGAGCAGCTTGTCACCGCTGAAGGTGACCAGCGCCGCGCCATCGGCAATCGTCTGGAGCGCCGCGGGTTCGCCGGCCAGCCACGCCGGTGGCGGACCCGACAGCCATGGGCAACCGGCATCGATCAGCCCGCTGCCGATGTCGGCGACGACCGGGACGCCGAGCGTGGCCAGTTCGCGCACCGAGGTCTCCTCGACGAACCCTTCGACCCGGTAGTTGCTCGGATGCACCTTGAGGACCAGCGCCGCATCGACGCCCGGCTTGTCGAGTGCACGGCGGTAGTCGTCGAGGCGTGTGCGATTTGTGGTGCCGACATCGACGAGCCGCGCCCCCGACTGCTCCATCACGTCGGGCACACGGAACGAGCCGCCGATCTCGACGCTCTCGCCCCGACTGACCGGAACGTCGCGACCCTCGGCCAACGCGGCGAGGACCAGCAGCACGGCAGCAGCGTTGTTGTTGACCACCATCGCCGACTCGGCGCCACACAGCCGAGCGAGCAGCTGACCGACCGCTCGTTGACGAGACCCCCGAGCGCCGGTGGCGAGATCGAACTCGACGGTTTGGGCGGCCGCATCCTGGTGGTGCTGCAGCGGGGCTCGCCCCAAGTTGGTGTGCAGCAAGACGCCCGTGGCGTTGACCACGGGCGTCAGGAGTGTCCGGCGGAATGCCTCGGCTCGTGCTGCAGCCGATTCGACGTCGCCGGCGTCGATTGCGGCACGAGCGATGTCGACCAGCACCGGATGTGGCAACCCACTGGCTGCGAGCGACCTGGCGAGCGCGTCGACCGATGGAGGCCGTTGACGCTCGCCCGCTGCATTCATCGCGCCGAGCCTATGGGGCCGGGCTCGTCAGGCGTCCGGGAGCTTGTCGATGCCGTCCTTGACGGCTTCGGCACCCTGCTGCACCTTGTCGGCGTGCTCGCCCGCCTTGTCGCCGACGACGTCAGCGGCCTTGTCGACGCCTTGCTTGACCTGGCTCTTGTTGCCGCCGAGCTTGGACTTGATCGAATCGATGAATCCCATTCGAGACCCCTTTCAGTTGTTGATAGGTAACGGAGCGTAGTGCGCGTAGCCACGATCGATCGAGTGCCGGGTCGGCTGACCGCGTATGGGTGCCGGTCGTTGCTGCGACGTCCGGCCTCGATGAGGGCCCACAGGTTCCTCACAGGTGACGGACGGGTCCATCGGAAGTGCCCGCGACACTCGTCGTAGGTGAGCGGACTCCGGTCGGGCGCATCGTTCACGACTCCCACCGCGCTCGGTCCCGCGGCGACCCGCGGCCAGGGTCCGCTCGAGCCGGATATCCTCACGATGTCGTGACCAGTTGGAGCAAGGCCGTCGTCAGGTACCCGCCGACGTGGATCGCGGCCGTCCTGCTCGGCGCACTGGTCTGGCTGGTGTTGACCGTGCTCGACCCGTCACCCGTGTTCGTGGTCATCCTGATCGCAGTGGCAGCGGTCGCCGTGATCGCCTGGCCGTTCACGATGTCGGCGACGGGCACGCTGGCGAAACTGCAGTTCGAGATCCCCCGTGTCGAAGAGGTCGACCCCGTCGAGATCGCGACGCTTCGCGCCGAACTCGAGGTCCTCACGGACACGCAGCCCATCGAGCAACTGGACGCCTTGCTCTCGAAGCGGCAGAGCCTGATCAACGTGCTGCAGCGGCGTCTCGACGCCGGCGAGCTCACCTACGCCCGATACCTGTCGACGTCGCAGCAGGTGTTCAGCTCCGCGCTCGACAACCTCCACGAGGTCGCCGTCGCCTACGAGAGCATCAGCACGATCGACGAGACCTACATCGATCGCCGCCTCGCCGAACTCGTCGACGACGACAGCGACGTCGGCTCGGCCACCCGTGAGCGCGACACCCTCGAGCGTCGGCGCGACCTACGCAGCACGCAGCGTCGCCGGATCGCTCAGCTGCTCGCCCAGAACGAATCGGCGCTGACAGCACTCGACCGCACCACCACGGCACTCGCCGAGGTGCCGATCGGCAAGCAACCCGAGGACGCCGACGCCGCGATGGCAGCTCTCGAGGAACTCGCCGACCGCGCCGCCAAGTACGCATGAAGCACTCGAAAGGCTCACCGACATGACCGAAGCTGCACCCACCGCCGACGCAACGGCGCCCGTTCTGAACCTCGTCCTGAACGTTCCCGAGACCAGGGCGGAACTCGCCGTGGTCGAGCCGGAACCGACCGACGAGCTGCGCGCACAGGCCGAAGCGCAGGTCGCTCAGTTGTTGGCGATCGACCCGTCCAACGACGACGACCGAGCTGCGGCGCGTGACGCGGTCGACTCGATGGGTCGCGACCTCCAGACCCGCTCGGCGACGCGCAGCCGCATGCTGCAGGCGCCACTGAAGGAGATCTCGCACGGCACCGAGGACGGCGGCGAGGTCGCCAAGTCGCTGTCGGACCTGCGCATCGAAGTCGAGAAGCTCGACCCATCCGGCCTCGACACCGACGCCGGATGGATCACTCGCGCCGTGGGCAAGATCCCGGGCGTCGGCACCCCACTCAAGCGCTACTTCATGCGCTACGAGAGCTCGCAGACCCAGATCGACTCGATTGTGAAGTCACTCGAGAAGGGCCGCGACCAGCTCAAGCGCGACAACGTCACGCTCGGCGACGACCAGAAGCAGATGCGCGAACTGACGCATCTGTTGGCCGATCAGATCGCCTTGGCGCAGTCGCTCGATGCGGTGGTCGTCGACAAGCTCGCCACCGAGATCGGTGCCGACGACCCGCGCCGTCAGTTCGTCGAGGAGGACATCCTGTTCGCTCTTCGCCAGCGCACGCTCGATCTCCAGCAGCAGCTCGCGGTCAACCAGCAGGGCGTGCTCGCAATCGAGATCATCATCCGCAACAACCGTGAACTGATCCGCGGCGTCGATCGTGCGATCGACGTCACCGTCAGCGCGCTGCAGGTGGCGGTCACGGTGGCGCTCGCACTGGCCCACCAGAAGATCGTCCTCGACAAGATCGAGGCGATCAACGCCACCACATCCGCAATGATCGCCGGCACCGCCGAGCGGTTGAAAACGCAGGGCACCGCGATCCACCAGCAGGCATCGAGCACGATGCTCGACATGGAGGCGCTGCGGTCGGCCTTCGCCGACATCGACACCGCCCTCGACGAGATCTCGCGCTACCGACGCGAGGCCCTACCGACCATGGCAGGCACGATCCTCGAGCTCGATCAGCTCACCGCCGAGAGCGAACTGGCGATCACGAACATGGAGAGTGGACGATCCGCGACCGCGCAGATCGACGACGGCGGGTCGATCGACGTCGGCGAGATCTCGGCGCGCAACGAGTCGGAGTCGGGATGACATCACCGAGCGCGCAGCGCCGCGCACTTCGTGTCATCGCGACGCTGGCAGGCCTGGCGTTGATTGCATCGTCCTGTGGCGATCTGGGAACGGAGAGCTCCGAGCCGCTCGACCAGGCCACCGCAGCCGACCAACTCACCGAGTTGGCCGACGAGATCGGCTGGATCGACAACCCGATCGGTCGCACCGCGTCGATCCCGCCACCGACCGGCGCCAACCTTGCCGACACGCTGCCCCCCATCACCGAGTTCCCGATCCGTGTCCAGGCACCGAGCAGCGCCGACACCGTCGTCGAAGTCTGGTCGTCGACGGAGAAGTCCGGTGAACTCGGGACCACCGACGGATGGATGACCGAGGTCGCCGAGAAGTTCAACGACGCAGGTATCACGATGTCGGACGGCAGTGTCGCCGGTGTCGATCTGCGCAGCATCGCGTCGGGCACCGGCTATCAGTTCATCGCCCGAGGCCAGAACCTGCCAGACGGATTCACCCCGTCGAGCGAGCTGTGGATCGAGATGGCAGGCGAGTTCGAAACGATGACCGAGATCACGCCGAACACGGTCGACAACGTCGCCGGCATCGTGATGAAGAGCGAAACCGCCGACGAGTTGCGCGCCACCTATGGCGACCTCAGCGCGGCGAACCTCGTCGACGCCGTGATCGCCGGTGACCTCGTGATGGGCTACACCGACCCGTTCGCGTCGAGCACCGGCCTCAACTTCCTGCTCACTGTGCTCGACACGATCGCCGACGGCGACCCGGCTCGGCTCACCTCGCCCGACGTGGCCAGCGTGTTCGAGCAATTCCAGCGCCAGGTGCCATTCGTCGCGCTGACCACGCTGCAAATGCGCGACTCGGTCGAGAACGACACCGGCACGCTCGACACGTTCGTGATGGAGTGGCAGACCTTCACGAACACCGAGTCGCTCCAGTCGGGGTTCGAGTTCATCCCGTTCGGTGCATCGCACGACAACCCGCTCGCGGCCGTCGGCGATCTGTCGGCTTCTCGGCAGGAAGCAGTGCAGTTGTTCGCCGACTTCGCTGCGCAGCCCGAGTTCCAAGAGCTCGCCGTCGACTACGGATTCGACCCGCCGCCCTACACCCCGAGCGTCGAGGTGCCATCGGGCTCGACGCTGATCGAGGTGCAGAACGTCTGGAAGGACAAGAAGGATGGCGGACGCCAAGTGGCGACCGTGTTCGTCGTCGACGTCAGCGGATCGATGGAAGGCACACGGATCCAGTCGGTGCAGACGGCGATGCAGTCGGCGCGAGAGTTCATCAAGCCGACGACCGAGGTCGGCGTCGTCGAGTTCTACGACACGGCGGTGAAGCGCCTCCCGATCGGCGAGTTCGATCTCAATCAACAGGCGCGCTACGCCGCCATCGCCGAAGACCTGGCACCGGGTGGAGGAACGGCGATGTACGACGGCATCGTGCTCGGCTTACAGATGCTCGAGGAGCAGCGGACAGCAAATCCCGACATCAAGCCGATCCTGGTGGTGCTCACCGACGGCGAGACCACCGACGGCCTCCAGTTCGACGACGTCGACAACGTGATCGAGGGTCTGCGGATCCCGATCTACACCGTGGGTTTCGAAGCCGACCTCGACGAACTCGGGCGGGTCTCATCGCTCGTCGAGGCTGCGAGCATCGACGCCAGCGAAGAAGACGTCGAGTTCAAGATCGCCGCGTTGTTCAACGCCGGCGGCTGAGGAGCCCGTGAACCACGTCCTGGTGCCAAGCCGGTGAAGCCTCTCGCGATCTGGATCGCCGCTGTCGCCGTGCTGTTCGGCGGCTACGCGCTGATCACGTCGATGCTGCGCGAGACCGAGCAGGTCTTCGTGGTGGTCGACACCTCGTTCTTCATGGAGGCAAAGGAGCCCGAAGTGCGACGCGAGCTCGATCGGATCGACAACGCCGACCACAGCGAGTTCGCGCTCGCCTCCGTGCGCGATCGCAGCGGTGCGGCGCTCGTGCACACCTGGCAGGACCAGCTCGCCCTCGGCGGGTTCCAAGCGTTCGGGCCATGTTCGCTGGACGGCATCGACGAGTTCCCCGAAGCGTCCGACGCCGACAAAAGGGTCCTGATCACCACATCGGAATCATGCGACACCGGCACGCTGACCGACTGGACGATCGTCACCATCGATTGATTGCAGCAGGGGTCAGACCCGCGAGGTAACACCTACGATCGTCGAGGTGAGCCTGCCTGTCCCGATCGTCCAACTCGACCTCGACCTTCCGCTGCCCGAGTACGCCCACGAGGGCGACGCCGGCCTCGACCTGTACGCCCGCGAAGATGCGACGTTGGCCGCCGGTGGCGGGCGGGCACTGGTGCCGACCGGGATCGCCATCGCCATTCCGATGGGTCACGGTGGCTTCGTACTGCCGCGCAGCGGGATGGCGGTCAAGCACGGCATCAGCGTGGTCAACGGACCCGGTCTGATCGACGCCGCCTATCGGGGCGAGATCAAGGTGGTGTTGATCAACACCGACCCCGACGCCGACTACCAGGTCCATCGGGGAGACCGCATCGCCCAGCTCGTGATCCAACGGGTCGAGTCGGTGGCCTGGCAGGTCGTCGAGTCGCTCGACGGCGTCGACCGTGGCGGCGGCTTCGGCCACTCCGGCCGCTGAGCTTCGTTTGCGTCAGCATTTCGGTGGCCCGCCTCACCGAAACCCCGACGCAAACGGGGTTGCGCGGGTCGTCAACCCCAGGCGAAGACCGGCTGTTCGAACTCGTGGACGCGTGCATTGGCACGGCCATCGAGTGCAACCCATCGGAACTGCACGAGCAGTGCGCCGGTCGGGGCGTGGATCAGATCGCCGCCGAGGGGAACCTGCACGACCGGGCGGTCGCTCTCGGGGATGGTGACGAAGCGCGGTGAATCCGCCCGAGTGAGTTGATGCAGGCCGATCCGATATGCCGCCAGCACTTCTCCGGGGTGGGGAACGATTTCGACGCGCTGGCCGCCCCAGACCACGACGGGGGTGATCACGTAGCCCGAACGAGTGGCGTAGTCGTCGAGGAGGCCGAGCACGGACTCGGGCGCGAGCCGCACACCGATCTCCTCGTCGGTCTCTCGCAGGGCCGCGTCGACGACGGTCTCACCAGCGTCGAGACGCCCACCCGGCAGGGCCCACTGCGACGCGTGACGGTTGAGCCCGGCGCTGCGGCGACACAACACGAACGATGCGCCCCCCGCTACGTCGGCCATGCGTCCATCGAGGTCCGAGACGTCCGAGGGAATCACCGCCATGTCGTCAGCTGACGCACCGAACGGATCGACATCGTCGGAGCCCGCGACGGAATCGACGAGCAGAATGGCGACCGCCGCGTGTCGACGCCCGTCGAGCGGGAGTTCGAGGCGGTCGTGACGATCGAGGTTGGACGCGATCGTTTCGCGCAGGTCCGCGTCGAAGACGATCACCTCGTGGTCGAACCGTTCAGTTCGACGTCGGGCTCGCTGTGGCTCGGGCTCATCGATGCCAACACCTTCGCAGCCAGCGCAGTGCTGATCGGCACCGAGGCGACCAGGCCGATCGAACCGACGAGCGCCCGCACGATCTCGACGGCGACGATCTCACGTGTGGCGACGGAGCCGAGGCCCTGCTGTGCTTCGCTGAACAGCAGCAGCAACGGCAGCGACGCGCCGGCGTACGCGAGAAAGAGCGTGTTCACCGTCGACGAGATGTGGTCGCGACCGATCCGAAGCGCCCGACCGTAGAGCTCTGCGAACCCCGCCTCGGGCGACGATCGCTTGAGCTCCCACACCGCCGAGACCTGCGTCACGGTCACATCGTCGAGAACGCCGAGCGAACCGATGACCACACCGGCGAGCAGCAGGCCGCGCGGGTCGATCTGCGAGCCGAGCGCGTCGAGGAATCCGACGCTCTCGTCACCGAACCCCGTGAACTTCGAGGCGGCGAGGAAGATCCAAGCGAGCAACGCCGTCAACGCGAGGCTCGCGAATGTCGACAGCAGCGCCGCGGCAGTCGCCAGGCCGCGGCCGTGCGCGAGAAACAGGGCGACGAACGCGATCGCCCCGGCGGTCACGATCGCGACCGCCACCGAGTTGGATCCTTCGAGCAAGGCCGGCAACGCGAACACGACGATGATCACGAGGCTCATGGCCAGGCCGGCCAGGGCGCCGACGCCGCGCCACCGGCCCAACACGACTATTGCGGCCACGAAGAGGATCACGAGCAGGAGCATCGGTGTGCCACGCTGGAAGTCGTAGAACACGGCCTGTTCGACGCCCCCGCCGAGATCGATGAGATCGACGAGGATCCCGTCGCCGGCTTCGATGGTCGAGTCGAGCGGTTGCTCGAGCACCACACGGTCGCCCTGACTGTCGCCCTCGCTCACGATCGCTTCGACTCGCTTGCAGGCCAACAGCGGGTCGAACGAGCAGGGCACCTCCTCGACCGACTCGACGCCGGCCTTCACCGGGTCGCCGGCGAGGCCCAACGGGTCGTTCGCACCGTCATCGCCGCCTCCGGGCCAGAGCACGACCAGTCCGACGAGCACCAGCAGCGCACACACGCCGACCGCACTCCACATCGCTCGGCGCACCTGGGGAGGCACGGAGCGATCGAGGTCGTGTCCATCGTCGACGCCATGCGCGTGTCCAGCACTCATCCGGCCAGTCTGATCGACCGCAGCGACCCGTGACGTGACGGTCAGCCGTGGCGGTGTTCGGCGGCGTGCTCGGGTTGGTGGAGGTGCCGGTGTCCGACGTCGTCGTGGTTGTGCTCGTCGCCGAGGTCGTGACTGTGTCCGTGTCCGTGGTCGTCGACGAGCAGCGCTTCGCCTCCGATTCGCAGCAGTCGCCCCCCGAACGCAGTGGCCAGGTGCTCAGGGCGGAGCACTGCCTCGGGGGCTCCGTCGGCGATCACGCAGCCGGCGAGCAGCATGACCCGCTCGGCCCGCTTGGCCTCTTCGAGGTGGTGCGTCGAGAACACCACGGTCGCGCCGTTGGACACCTCGGCGTCGATCAGCGACAGGATCGTCTCCTGGCTGGGCAGATCGAGGCCGGTGATCGGCTCGTCGAGCAGCAACAGCTTCGGCGACCCGATCAGGGCTTGCGCGACGAGGACGCGCTGTCGCTGTCCACCGGACAGTTCGCTGAACGAGCGCCTGAGCAAGTCGGCAACGTGAAGGCGGTCGGCGACGGCATGGATCTCTGCGCGATCGGCACGGGTGACCCGACCGAGCAGTCCGCGGGCGCGGTAGCAGCCCATGCGGATCACTTCGTCGACGGGGAGCGGCATCCAGGCATGATGCTCGTGCTGCTGCGCGATGAACGCCGCCTCGACACCGGGTGTCCGCACGACCGTTCCCGCCGAGGGAGCGAGCAGACCCGCCAGCAGCCGCAGCACGGTGCTCTTCCCGCTGCCGTTGGCCCCGACGAGCGCCACCGAGGACCCTCGATCGAAGGTGATCGTGGTCGTGTCGAGCGCAACGACGTCGCCGTACCGGACCGACACATCGGCGAACTCGGCGATCATGAACTCGGACCGTTCGATCACGGTCATACCGTAGCGGCTGATCTTTGCATTGGAATGAGAGTCATTCTCAGTAAGATGGCCGGCATGAGACTGATGCGTTCAGCCGGAGCGGCCACTGCGGTTGTCGCCCTCCTGGTCACGTCGTGCGGCTCCGACAGCGACGGGACGACCGTTCCCGGCGACGACACCCCCACCGTGGTCGCCACCACGAGCATCTGGGCCGACATCACGTCCAACGTGGCCTGTGATGGTCTCGCCCGCATCGACGTCCTCATCCCGCCGGGCGGCGATCCCCACTCGTTCGAGCCATCACTGCGCGATCGAGAGATGATGGAAAGTGCCGCGCTCGTGGTCGCCAACGGCCTGTCTCTCGAGGAGTCGCTGGAGGACACGATCGACGCCGTCGAGGCCAACGGCGTGTCCGTGCTGCATGTCGGCGATGGACTCGACACGATCCCGGGCTCGGGAGACGAGGACGAGGACCATGCGGATGACGAGGACGGCCAAGAGGACGGCCACGACGGCGACGACCCCCACGTGTGGTGGGACCCCACTCGGATCGCTGCCGCGGTGCCGTTGATCGCCGACGCACTCACGAGCGCCGGCGTCGATGCTGTCGCGGTCGACGCCTGTGCGCAGGACTACGTCGCTCAACTGGCCGCACTGGATGACGAGGTGGCCGCGATCGTCACTGCGCTCCCGGTCGATCAGCGGCTTCTGGTCACCAATCACGATTCCCTCGGCTACTTCGCCGACCGGTACGACTTCGAGGTGATCGGCAGCGTGATCCCGTCGTCGAGTTCGCTCGCAGCGACCAGCCCGGCCGAACTCGATGCCCTGGCCGCCGACATCGAGGCAACGGGCGTCACGGCGATCTTCGCCGACACTCAGAATTCGTCGGACGACGCCGATGCGCTCGCCAACCGCATCGGCGAGGTCGAGGTGATCAGCATGCTCACCGACACACTCGGCGAGCCGGGTACCGAGCAGGGCACCTACGTCGACTGGCTGCGCGAGAACGCAAAGGTCATCGTCGCTGCGCTCGGCGGGGCAAGCTGAACCACGTGGAGTTCCTGAGCGATCCCTGGGGGTGGTGGGTCGCTCCGTTCGTCGACTCCCAGTTGATGCGCGATGCGCTGCTTGCAGGGCTGCTCACCGTCGTCACCACGTCACTGGTCGGCACCTGGGTGGTGCTGCGTGGGATGAGCTTCCTGGGAGATGCGCTCGCCCACGGGGTCCTGCCGGGGATCGCCATCGCCTTCATCATCGGCGTCGACACCTCGATCGGCGCACTGGTCGCTGCGGGAGCGATGGTCGGCGGCATCGCCGTGATCAGGCGACACTCCCCGCTGCCGGACGACACGTCGATCGGCGTGCTGTTCGTCGGATTCCTCGCACTCGCTGTCGTCATCATGTCGACCCAGCGCGCGTCGTACACCGGCGACCTGAACCGCTTCCTGTTCGGCTCGATCACCGGGCTCGACAGCTCCGACGTGATCCGTCAGGGCATCGCCGCTGCGATCGCCCTGGTCGGCGTCGTCGTGCTGTACCGGGCGTTCCTCGTCATGACCTTCGACGTGTCGCTCGCCTCGATGCTCGGGCTCCGCCCGGGCCTCGCTCAAGCGGCGCTGCTGGCGCTGCTGGCGATCTCGATCGTCTCGTCGTTCCAGGCGGTCGGGAACCTGTTGGTCTTCGCGTTTCTCATCGCTCCGCCTGCCGCAGCATCACTGCTCGTCCGGCGCGTTCCGATGATCATGGTCGTCTCGATCGCGCTCGGATCGCTGGCCACCGTCATCGGCATCCTCGTCAGCTACCACCACGCCACGGCCGCCGGCGCCACGATGGCGCTCACGTCGGTGATCATCTTCTTCGTCGTGCTCGCCGGTTCGGTCGCCCGACGCGCCGTCGCCCAGCGACGCACCCTTGCCCCGGTCTGACCGGCCTGAACTCGTTCCAGCGATGAGCGAGGCGACTGCATACGGCCGCGGCGCTCATCGCGGCCAACGGCACGGAGTCAGGTCTGGCAGTTGGCGCAGCGACCGTAGAGGTCGATGGTGTGGTGGGTGGCCTCGAAACCCTCGGCGTCGGACAACGCACCGAACGCATCGTCGAGTCTGCGTTCGAGCGCCGGTGTCAGCGTGACGTCGCGAACCGTGCCGCACGACTCGCAGATCAGATGATGGTGGTGCTCGGTGAGGTCCTCGGCGAGTTCGTAGCGGGCGTGGTCGGCGGAGTGCACCAGTCGACGCACCACGCCGACCTGCTCCATCACGGCGAGGTTGCGGTATGCGGAACTCTGAGCGAGCGCTGGGGCCAGCACGATCAACTCGGGCAGGGTCACGGGGCCATCGGCTGAAGCCAACGCGTCGACGACCACTCGACGTCCCGACGTGTAGCGCTGATCGTTCTCGTCGAGACGGTCCCTGACTGTGCGGTGAATCTCGGCGCGGGCGGGCGACACGACGATGCCTCAGCCGCGGTAGCCACTGGTGATCGGCAGGCGCCGATCCTTGCCGAACGCCTTGCGGCTCACGCGCACGCCCGGCGGGGTCTGGCGGCGCTTGTACTCGGCGACGTCGACGAGTCGCGTGATGCGCCGCACCATGGCCTCGTCGTGACCCAACTCGATGATCTCGCCCGCCGTGCGATCGTCCTCGACGTACAGCTGCAGGATCGGGTCGAGCACCTCGTAGGGCGGCAAGCTCTGATCGTCGCGCTGATCGGGGCGCAGTTCCGCGGACGGCGGTTTCGTGATCACGTCGACCGGCACCACCTCGCGACCGGCCGCCCGGTTGACGTAGCGACACAGGTCGTACACCCGGGTCTTCAGGACGTCCTTGATGATGCCGAAGCCACCGACCGAGTCGCCGTAGATCGTGAAGTAGCCGACCGCCACCTCGCTCTTGTTGCCCGTGGTCAGCGCCATCCAGCCGAACTCGTTCGACAGCGCCATCAACAGCAGCCCCCGGCAACGGCTCTGGATGTTCTCGTAGGTCAACCCCGGCTCGCGTCCCTCGAACGACGGCCCGAGCATGTCGAGATGCGCCGAGAACGCGGGCTCGATCGAGATCGTGCGGAAGTCGATGCCGAGGTTCTCGGCGAGCAGCTGGGCGTCGCTCTTCGAGTGATCGCTCGAGTACCGGGACGGCATCGACACGCCGTGCACGTGCTCGGCACCGAGTGCGTCGACAGCGATGCAGGCCACGACCGTCGAGTCGATGCCACCGGACAGCGCGATCACGACGTCGGCGAAGCCGTTCTTGGCGCAGTAGTCACGGGTGCCGAGCACCAACGCGTCGTACAGCTCGCGATCGGCGTCGAGTGGCGGAGCCACCGGGCCGACCGCCACGTCGTCGTGGACGACCGGCTCGGTCGTCACCGCGACCGTGGGCAACAGTGCCTCGGTGAGGCGACCACGCGGGTCGAGTAGCCGTTTGCGATAGACGGGCGGCACCGGAACGTCGACGATCATCAGGTCCTCGACGAACTGGGGCGCTCGCGAGAGCAGTGTGCCTTCGTGGTCGAGCACGACCGACCCGCCGTCGAACACCAACTCGTCCTGACCGCCGACCTGGTTGACGTAGACGATCGCGGTGTGTGCGTCGGACGCACGCGTGGCCAGCATCCGTTCGCGCTCGGCGCCTTTGCCAGCGTGGAACGGCGAGGCGTTGATGTTGATGCTCACCTCGGCGCCGGCGGCGGCCTGCTCGGCGACCGGCCCGAACGGGCTCCAGATGTCTTCGCAGATCGAGATGCCGACCTTGACGCCACCGACGATGAACAGCTCGAGCGGATCGGACCCGCGCCCGGGCGTGAAATAGCGGGCCTCGTCGAAGACCGTGGTGTTGGGAAGCAGGCGTTTGCGGTACGTGCCGACGACCTCGCCGTTGGCGCACACCGCAGCCGCGTTGTACAGGTCGCGGTCCTGGTCGACGAAGCCGACGACGGCGGCGCAACGACCGGTGCGTGCGGCGAACTTCGCCAACGCCGCCAGATTGTCGGCGACGAAGCCAGGCTTGAGCACCAGATCCTCGGGTGGATACCCGGTGGTCGCCAGCTCGGGGAAGGCCACGAGGTCACAACCGGCTGCCTCGGCGCGGTCGTAGGCGTCGGCCATCTTGGCCAGGTTCCCGTCGAGGTCGCCCACGATCGGGTTCAGTTGAGCGAGCGCCACTCGCAGCACCGTCACAACCGCTGAGACTACCTGGGGCGCCAACGGCGCCCTCGATGCGGAACGACCGTGCTCATCTGGCACTATGGCCACGTGGGTATGGCTCGTGTGGCAATCGTCGGATTGCTGCTCGTCGCTGCGTGTTCGCCCGGCGAAGGTCCCGAATCGATTCCACTGCCCACATCGCCCGACACGACCACGACCACCACGACCACCACGACCACCACGACCACCACCTTGGTCCCGCCTCGGTACGAGGCGACGGTCCGGCGAACGGCCGACGGCGTGCCGCACATCACCGGCGACCGGCCCGCAGACGCTGCGTACGGCCAGGGATGGGTGAGCGGCGAAGACCACGGTTGCACGCTCATCGATCAGATCCTGAAGGTCACCAGCACCCGCGCGGCAGCGCTCGGACCTGGCGCTGAGGGCGAGAACGTCGACAGCGACTTCGCTTGGAAGGCCATCGGCATCTTCGACATCGCCGTCGCCGACTTCGACACGGCGTCGGCGGAGGTGGTCGAGCAGTTCGAGGCATTCACCGCAGGCTGGAACGACCAGCTCGCCGACGTGGGCGGCAAGCGCCTCACCGGGTGGTGCGCCGAGGCCGATTGGGTTCGTCCGATCGCACCCGTCGAGGTGTACGCCTACGCCCGCTCGATCGCTTTGCTGGCGAGCAGTGGGGCGATCGTCGACCTCATCGGAACCGCACAACCGCCGACGGTCGAAGCCGTCGGTACCGCCGCGGAGACGATCGATCTCGCCGCGTTTGCCGCTGCCGAGTTCGACCTGGCCGAAGACGCGGGCCTCGCCAGCAATGGATGGGCGATCGGCAAGGACCGAGTCGACGGCAACGAAGGAGGCCTGCTGCTGGCCAACCCGCACCTCCCGTGGGAGGGTGAGCTGCGCTTCGCCGAAGTGCAGCTCACCGTGCCGGGCACGGCTGACGTCTATGGCGCCCAGTTGCTCGGGCTGCCGGGCATCGCAATCGGCTTCACGGAGGGCGTGGCCTGGACCCACACGGTGTCGGACGGCAAGCGCATGACGGTCTACAACCTGACGCTCGATCCTGCATCGCCCACGTCGTATCTCGTCGACGGGCAGTCGATCCCGATGACCTCGAGCGAGGTGACGATCGACATCCTGCGTCCCGATGGCACCGTCGACACCGAAACACGCACGCTGTGGCGCAGCGAGTACGGGCCGATCATCGACGCACCCGGTGTCGGATGGTCCAGCACGAACGTGTTCACCTATCGAGACGCCAACCTCAACGACAACGAGTTCGTCGAGCAGTACGCACGGATGCCACTGATCGAGAGCATCTCCGACCTGCAGGCGCTCAGCGCCGACTATCAGGGGGTTCCGCTGTTCAACACGGTGGCCGTCGGCGACGACGGCACCACCTGGTTCGCCGACACCTCCGCCACGCCGAATCTGAGCGCCGATGCCGAGCAGGCCTACATCGGCAAGCTGTTCACCGACCCGCTCACCCAACTCGCGTACGAGCAGGGATTCGTCCTGCTCGACGGATCCGACGGCCGGTTCCGCTGGGAGGTCGTCGAAGGCGCTCGTGACCCCGGCCTCGTGCCCTTCTCCGAGATGCCGATGGTGCAGCGCGACGACTACGTGTTCAATGCGAACGACAGCTTCTGGGTGCCCAGCGCCGAGTTCACGCTGAGCGGTCGGTATTCGATCCTGCACGGCGAACAGAACTCGCCGCTGTCGATGCGGACCCGACAGAACGCCGCAGTCCTGGGTTCGGCGAATTCCACCGGCCTCGCCGGGCCCGACGGACTGTTCGACGCCGACGACGTCAAGACGGCTGCGTTCGAGAACTCCGGCCGAAGTGCGGTGCTGCTGCGCACGGCTGCGGTCGCTGCGTGTCGAGCGACACCGATCGTCGAGGTACCCGAACTCCTCGCCACCGACGGAACCGTCAGCCTTCCCGCCGAAGCAGTCGACCTCACCACTGCCTGCAGCGTGCTCGCCGGATGGGACGGCGTCTACGACCTCGATCGGTCCGGCCCGATGATCTGGCGCGAGACGATGGGTCGGTTCGATGGCCCGGCGTTCGGTAACGCCGGGCCGTTGTTCGCCGACGCGTTCGACCCGACACGCCCCACGCTGACGCCCGCAGTACCAGCGGTCGACACCGGGCCGGTGCTGCAGGCGATGGCCCGCGCGGTGCAGACCATCACGGCCGCCGGTTTCGCGCTCGACACGACGCTGGGTGCGTCGCAGTTCACCGAGCGTTCCGAGACGCGTATCTCGATCCACGGAGGCACCAGCGTCGACGGCGTCACCAACATCGTCACGTGGCGGGACAGTTCGTCGTCGAGCGAACCCGTGCCCGAGCGTGGCGAGGCGGTCGCCGTCGGAAGCTCGCTACGCGGCGAGGGGTACCGGATCAACTTCGGCACCAGCTTCGTGATGACCGTCGACTACACCGGCGACGACGTCGAGGCGTGGACGCTGCTCGTCTACGGCCAGACCGGCGATCGCACGTCGCCGCTGTTCGACACCCAGACGGTCGAGTTCAGCGAGAAGCAGTGGCGCCCGGTGGCATTCACCGACGAACAGATCGACGCCGACGTCGACCTCGAGACCTACAGCGTCATCGGACGCTGAGCCCGCAACTGCGGCCGTCCTGATCGGCGCAGTTCACACGCCGTTCACAACCGGGCAACGACTCGGCAACCCGACGCTGCGACGATGCCGCCTGCCATCAGGTGACAACGGCCCGAACGATCTAGGTTGGGTCACCTGTACCCCCGAACACTTGGACGGAATTGAGGACAACTGTGGTTTACAAGGCTGAATACATCTGGGTCGACGGCAAGGAGCCGACCAACCATCTTCGTTCGAAGACGAAGATCCTGCCAGACGGCGCAGAGCTGCCGATCTGGGGCTTCGACGGCTCGAGCACCAACCAGGCCACGGGCGACAAGAGCGACTGCGTGCTCAAGCCTGTCGCCGTGTACCCGGACCCGATTCGCGGTGGCGACGACGTCCTCGTGATGTGCGAGGTCATGCTGGTCGACGGCAAGCCCCACCCGACCAACATGCGCGCAGCGGCAGCGAGGACCGCCAAGAAGTACAAGAAGCACGAGCCGATGTTCGGCATCGAGCAGGAGTTCACGCTGATGAAGAACGGGCGTCCGTACGGCTTCCCGCCGGCCGGATTCCCGGAACCGCAGGGTGGCTACTACTGCGGTGTCGGCGAGGACGAGATCCACGGTCGACCGCTTGTCGAGGATCACCTCGAGGCCTGCCTGGCTGCTGGGCTTGCGATCTCGGGGATCAACGCCGAAGTCATGCCCGGACAGTGGGAGTTCCAGGTCGGTCCCGTCGGGCTGCTCGAAGTCGCCGACCAACTCTGGATCGCGCGCTGGTTGCTCTACCGGATCGGTGAGGACTACGGCATCGCCGCAACCCTCGATGCCAAGCCCGCGAAGGGCGACTGGAACGGTGCCGGCGCGCACACCAACTTCTCCACCAAGGAGATGCGCGAGGACGGCGGCTACAAGTACATCGAGGCCGGCTGCAAGGCGCTCGGCGAGAAGGCCGCCCTGCACATCGCCAGCTATGGCAAGGGCGTCGAAGATCGCCTGACCGGTGCGCACGAGACCCAGCGCTTCGACCAGTTCAGCTACGGCGTGTCCGACCGCGGCGCATCGATCCGCATTCCGTGGCAGGTTGCTGTCGATCGCAAGGGCTACCTCGAGGACCGGCGCCCGAACGCCAACATCGATCCCTACGTCGTCGCTCGCCTGATGGTGGAGACCGTCTGCGGCGCCATGAAGTGACGCCTCGGGGCACCGCCCGGAGGCAATGAACCAAGAACACCGATTGCGGACAGGACGGGGGCTGCGGCTCCCGTCCTGTCGCATTTCCACCCGAACAGCGAGAGACTCAGGAGATGAGTGACATGCGGGAACATCAGCGCGACTACGTCCTGCGCAGCGTCGAGGAACGCGGTGTCCGGCTCGTGCGTTTGTGGTTCACCGACGTGTTGGGCACGCTCAAGAGCCTCGCCATCTCGCCCGCCGAGCTCGAGAACGCACTCGAGGACGGAATGACCTTCGACGGTTCGTCGATCGACGGGTTCTCGCGTGTCCAGGAAGCCGACGTGCTGGCGATGCCCGATCCCGACACGTTCGAGCTGCTCCCATGGGGCGATCCGAAGGTTGCCGAGGCCCGCATCTTCTGCGACATCCACCATCTCGACGGCACACCGTTCGAGGGCGATCCCCGCCAGGTGCTGCGCCGCCACGTCCAGGACGCCCACGACGAGGGGCTGACGTTCTACGTCGCGCCCGACGTCGAGTACTTCTACTTCGAGCCGCTCGTACCAGGCCAGCCACCGGTGCCCATCGATCAGGGCGGCTACTTCGACCTCACGACCAGCGACGTCACCGGCGAACTGCGAAAGAAGACGATCCGCACGCTCGAAGCGCTCGGCATTCCGGTCGAATACAGCTTCCACGAAGATGCGCCCGGCCAGCAGGAGATCGACCTGCGCCACACCGACGCGCTCACGATGGCCGACAGCATGATGACGTTCCGCCTCGCCGTGCGCGAGGTCGCTTCCCACCAGGGCGTGCATGCCACGTTCATGCCCAAGCCGCTCGAAGGTGTCCAGGGATCGGGGATGCACGTCCACCTGTCGCTGTTCCGCGGCGACGACAACGCGTTCTACGACGCCGACGACGGCTACCTCCTGTCGCCCACCGCGAAGGCGTTCATGGCCGGCCTGCTCCACCATGCAGCCGAAATCACCGCGGTCACGAACCAGACCGTCAACAGCTACAAGCGGCTCGTGCCGGGCTTCGAGGCGCCGGTCCACATCAGCTGGGCCCGCAACAACCGCAGCGGACTGATTCGAGTGCCGATCCCCAAGCGCGACAACCCGATGGCGACGCGCATCGAGTACCGCTCGGCCGACCCGGCCTGCAATCCCTATCTCGCCTTCAGTCTGATGCTGGCCGCCGGCATGCGCGGCGTCCGCGAGGGCTACGAACTGCCCGACGAGGCCGACGCCAACCTGTTCGAGATCGGCGACGACGTGCTGGCCAAGCTCGGGATCCGCCAGCTGCCGCAGTCGCTCAACGATGCACTCGTCGTGATGGAGAACTCGACGCTCGTGCACGAGGCGCTGGGCGAGCACATCTTCGAGTGGTTCCTGCGCAACAAGCGCAGCGAGTGGCGCAGCTACAAGACGCAGGTCACCCCGTTCGAACGAGACCGCTACCTCGGGACGTTGTGATCGTGTCCTCACGCGACTCGATGGTGGCGGTCGTTCCCGACCCGGCGACACCCGAGCTGGCGCGCACACTCGACTTGGCCGGCTACACGTGGAAGGCGATCTCGACGAGCGACAGCGGCGAGCACGCTCCACCGGGCGGATGGGCCGGTGCGATCGTCGACATCGGCACGGATCCGGACGGCGGTTGGGCGTTCCTGCGCACCATTCGCAAAGGCGGCGACCGCACGTTTCCCGTGATGCTGCTCGTCGGCGGTGGGCAGCTCGGCGACCTCGAGCACCGTGACGAACTCTTCGACGACTTCTGTCTCACCCCGTTCCATCCGGCCGAACTCGAAGCCCGCCTTCGGCACCTACTGGCAACCGACATCGACATGCACCGTGCCGAGCTGGTCGAATACGGCGAGCTGACGTTGAACCTCGAGACCTACCAGGCCTCGATCGCAGGTCGACCGCTCGACATGACCTACATGGAGTACGAGCTGTTGAAGTTCCTCGCCCAGAACCCCGGCAAGGTGTTCACTCGCGAGATGCTGCTCAGTCGGGTGTGGGGTTACGAGTACTACGGCGGTGCACGCACCGTCGATGTGCACGTGCGCCGCCTGCGCGCCAAGCTCGGCGAGGAACACGCCAATCTGATCCAAACCGTGCGCTCGGTGGGCTACCGATTCGGTCAGTCACGCTGGGACACCTGAGGCCCCACCGTTCACGCTCGGAAGGAAGTCACCGGTCGAGGAAGGCGCGGACGGTGTCGGTGACCACGAACGCAAAGACGTCGGCGCCGCCACTCGTCGGGTGCACACCGTCACGCGTCAGGACCCCGTCGCCTTCCACGAATGCCGTCCAGGGAGCGACCACGCTGTCGCCACGTCGTTCGACACGCTCACGGATGATCGAGTTGATCGCGTCAGTCGCCTCCGCGAGCTCGCTGACGTAGGTGTCGACCCAGACCACCGCAGCGTCGTCGGGCACCTCGTTGAGCACCTCGTTGACCGCAGCGGCGATCTCGTCGGGGCTCGCGTACTGGTTGACGTCGTTGGTCCCGAGTGCGACGACCCACACCTCGTCGGAATGGTCCCCGTCGCCGTTCTCGGCCAGGAACGCTGCGACGGACGCGCCACTCGGATTGCTCGGCGACGACACGGCCATCCGTTTGCCGTTCTCGGCCTCGATCGTATGGTCGAGCCCGAGCAGCCCGAAGCGTTCGTCGAGGTACGCCATGGACCCCTTCGTGATCGAGTCGCCGATCATGACGACCGAATCGATGGTGGAGGCTGCGTCTGCGTTCGAATCCGCCGCGCCACTGATCGCGGCAGGATCGCCGGACACCACAATCGCCGGCTGCGGAACCGCAGGGCTCAACGAGACCGGACCCGAGTCGTTTGCGCCACAACCGACCAGGGCCGCAGCGACGCCGACAGCTGACGCGATGACGGCACGGACTCTCACGACGTCACAGTCTGGTCAATGGCGCCGGTCCAACGGCGTCACCTGCCATCGGTCACACCTGTGCGATCGCATCCGGATCGACGGATCTGATCACCCGGCTTGGAGGCGGCGCGCGAGGCGGTCGTGGGCAACCAGCATGTCGTCGACCCGAGCCGACACGAGCGAACCGTCGCGCACGACTGGCCGACCTGCGACCACCGTGTGGCGAGCCGAGACGGGTCCACAGCGCAACCACGCCTCGATTGGATCGGCGAGCGCACCGGCGAACGACGGCCCGGTCAGCGGCCAGACGGCGACATCGCCCACAGCGCCGACGGTGAGCGAGCCGATCTCGCCGAGGCGGCCGAGACAGCCCGCCCCGCCGATCGTCGCCATCTCGAGCGCCATCCGTGCGGTCCCGGCGCTGGCACCGCTGCGGAGCTTCGCGAGCAGCATCGCCTGCCGAGCCTCCAACCACAACGACGCAGCATCGGCCGACGACGAGCCGTCGACGCCGAGGCCGACGTGCACGCCTGCGGCGCGCAGCTCGACGACCGGAGCGATGCCGGACGACAGGATCATGTTGCTCGACGGGCAGTGCGCAGCTCCGACTCCGGCCGCACCGAGGCGTCGGATCTCGTCGTGGTCGGGCATCACGCAGTGAGCGACCCACGTTCGGTCGCTGCACCAACCGGTGCGTTCGAGGTACTCCATCGGTCGACACCCGAACGTGGCGATGCTGAACTCGTCGTCCTCGGCGTTCTCGGCGAAGTGCGTGTGCAGTCGAACGTCGAGTCGCTCGGCGAGCTCGGCCGTACGAACCATGAGGTCCTCGGTGACACTGAACGGCGAGCAGGGCGCGAGCGCGACCCGGGTCATCGCGCCGAACGATCGGTCGTGGTGACGGTGCACCGCCTCCTCGCAGGCCGCAAGAATCTCGTCGTCGTCGGCGACGACATCGTCGGGCGGCAGCCCGCCGTCCTTTTCCGACAGCGACATCGAACCGCGGGTGGGGTGGAAGCGGACGCCGAGGTCGAGGGCGGCCTCGATCTCCGCCGTCAACAGGTCGCCGGCGCCGTGCGGGTGCAGATACAGATGGTCCGTGGAGGTCGTGCATCCGGCGAGGGCGAGCTCTGCAAGGCCCACCCACGCCGACACGTGGACCGATTCGGTGTCGAGCCCGCGCCAGAGCGGGTACAGCGACTGCAGCCACCCGAACAGCGGCTTGTCGGTCATCGGCGGGAACGCACGGGTCAGGTTCTGGTAGAGGTGGTGGTGGGCGTTCACGAGACCGGGGGTGACGAGGCAGTCGCCGGCATCGAGCACGGTGGACGCCGCCGGCGCCGGGCCCGTGCCGATGTCGCTGACGAGTCCATTGGTGATCGCGACCCAGCCGCCCTCGAGTTCTCGACGGTCGGCATCGACAGTGGCGACGCAGCGCGCATTGGCGATGACGACATCGGCGAGCCCTGGAGCGCTCGTGGTCACGTGGGCGCCCCCGCCAGCGTGTCGAGAATCGAGCGGATGTCATCCTCGGTGGTTCGTGGGTTGACGATGCAGAACCTGAGCACGACCTCGTCCTGCCACGCCGTCGGCACGATGAACGACCGGCCCGCAGCCAACTGGGCGTCGCTCCACGACTGATACTGCTCGGGTGTCCACCCGACCCGACGGAACAACACGATCGACAGCTCGGGTTCCATCAGGAGTTCGGTGTCGACGCATTCGTCGATCAGGCGCGCGGCGACACGCGTGGTGGCAAGCGTGGTCTCGACCGCATCGGCATAGGCGTCGGTGCCGTACGTGGCGAGGCTGAACCACAGCGGCAGACCGCGCGCTCGGCGCGAGAGGTGATGGGCGTAGTCGCTCGCGTTCCACGGTTCGTCCGCGGCATCGTCGGAATGGAGCACGTCGAGGTACTCGGCGTGCTGGGTGTGCGCCGCACGGGCAACCGCAGGATCGCGGTACAGCAGCGCACACGAGTCGAAGGGAGCGAACAACCACTTGTGTGGATCGACGATGAAGCTGTCGGCCCGTTCGATGCCATCGAAGCGCCGGCGGACGCTGGGCGCGGCAAGGGCCGCTCCGCCATAGGCGCCGTCGACGTGGAACCAGATGTCGAGCGACGCGGCCACATCGGCCGCGCCATCGAGGTCGTCGATCACACCGACGTTCGTCGTACCCGAGGTTGCGACCACGGCGAAGAGACGCTCGCGATCGAGGTCATCGAGCGAAGCCGCCGCAGCGCGCAGCGCACCACCTGCCATGCGGCCGCCTTCATCGGCGGGCACCATGACGACGTCGGCATCCATCGCTCGCGCGGCCTGAAGGATCGACGAATGGGCGCCTGCGGACGCGATGATCAGCCCGCGGGTGCGGTCGTAAACACCGTTGGCCCGTTGCCGCCACCGCCACCGGGCCGCGATCAGCGCACTCAGGTTGCCCGCAGTCCCGCCGCTGACGAACACCCCGCCGGCGGTTTCCGGTAGCCCGGCGAGGTCGGCGATCCACCGCAAGGCCTCGTTCTCGGCATGCACTGCGCCCGCCCCTTCCAGCCACGAACCCGCATAGACACTCGATGCGCCGACGACCAGGTCGAACAGGATCGACGCTTCGGTCGGCGCCGCAGGCACGAAGGACAGAAATCGGGGGTGGTCGACCGAGATGCAGGCCGGGGCGAGCACGTCCTCGAAGACCCGCAACGCCTCGATGCCGCCGATGCCGCCCGGCGTGATCGTCACACCGGCGGCCTCCCGGAGCTCTTGTGGCGATCGGGGGTGATCGAGCGGCGGCGGATCGAGCCGCATCCGATCGATCGAGTATCGGACGATTGCCTCGGTCAGCTCCTCGGTCGCCCGATCATGAGAATGCATGCCGCTCAGTGTGCCGCACGTACACGCCGTGCCGGGCACATCGTGGACCTCAGTCGGGGAGATCGAGGAGTTCGTTGTCCTTGAACCGGAAGCGACCGTCTCGGTAGAACACCTCGCCGATGATCGCCGAGGCAACGGCGCCGCTCATGATCACCACGATGGGGATCAGGAACAGGACGATCACGATGGCGATGGCACCGGGCATGGAGTCAGGCTAGCTCTCCGCAGTCGCGGTGGCGAAAGCACGTGACGACGTGATCGTTGACCATACCGGTGGCCTGCATGAACGCGTAACAGATCGTCGGACCGACGAACGTGAAGCCACGACGCTTGAGGTCCCGACTCATCGCCTGGGATCGGTCGGTCTGCGCCGGTACCGCAGCCATGTCGGGCCAGGCATTCTGCATCACCTCACCGCCCGTGAAGCCCCACAGGTACGACGCCGGATCGTCGAGTTCGAGCCAGGCACGTGCATTGCGGATCGACGCGGCCACTTTCGCGCGGTTGCGCACGATCCCCTCGTCGGCGAGCAGACGTGCCACATCACGGTCTCCATAGTCGGCGATCACCGCCGGATCGAAGCCGTCGTAGGCGCGCCGGTACCCGTCGAGTTTGCGCAAGATCGTCGACCACGACAGGCCTGCCTGCGCGCCTTCGAGGATCAGGAATTCGAACAGGACCCGGGCGTCTCGTTCGGGGACGCCCCACACCTCGTCGTGGTAGCGCACGTAGGCGTCACCGATCGCGGGTCCACCGGTCAGCGCCCACTCGCAGCGATGCGTCGGTGCGATCACACCTGGGGAACGTAGGCCCAAGCCTCGACCTCGACGAGGAAGTTGGCCGGCAATGCCGCCACGCCCACCGTGGAGCGCGCGGGACGGTGCGAGCCGAACGCCTCGGCGTAGGCCTCGTTGAAGGCGACGAAGTTCTCCATGTCGGTGAGGAAACACGTCGTCTTCACGACGTCGCTCAACGAGGCACCCACCGTTGCGAGTTGCGCGGCGACGTTCTGCATCGTCTGGACCGTCTCGGCGCGAACTCCGCCGTCGACCTTCACACCATCTCGCATTCCGCCCTGTCCGGACACGATGACGAAGTCTCCGGCGCGAACGACGGGGGTGTAGGGACCAAGGGGCTTGCTCATGGCGCAGCAACCTACTGCCAGACACCGTCGACGTGCCAGGGGCCGTCGGGGTCGCCCGCACAGGAGGCGTTATCGTCATTGGCGCATGGAACTCCCCCTCACGACCGACGCTTCGCAGCCCGCACCATTCCGAGTCTCGCGTCGCATGCTGCTGGGGGGCGCTGCGGCGAGCGCGTTCCTCGTGGCATGCGGCTCGAGTGACGACGGATCGTCGGATGCCGAAGGCAGCTCCCCCGACGATGCCGCCACCGCCAACACCGCCGACACGTCGGAGGGGGCGGCTCCTTCGATCGCGTTCGGCACGTACGTTCTCGCCCAGCGCTTCCCGCAAAACGTCCAAGAACCCGGCCTCCAGCGGCTCCCGGTGAGCTTGGCGGGCGCCGACGCGCGCATCGTCACCGACGGACCCGAGACGTTGAGTGCCGAAGTCACCGACGTCGATGGGATGCCGCTCGGACTCTCGATCGCAGCTGTTCGTCGAGATCTCGAGTCCGGTCCGTACTACAGCTTCCGCGTGCCGATGGAGACCCCGGGGTTCTACTACCTGGTCGTCGAAGGTGGGCCGCCCGACGGCGCGGCGTTCCAGGTGATGGAGCCCGGTTCGGTCCCCGTCCCGGGCCCAGGCGACCCGATGCCTCCATTCGACACGCCGACCTTCGACGACGACCGAGGGGTCGACCCGATCTGCACACGTCAACCGGAGCCGTGCCCGTTCCACGACGTGACCCTCACCGGGGCACTCCTCGCCGGCAAGCCGGTCGCCTATCTCGTCGGCACTCCGGCGTTCTGTCAGACGGGCACGTGCGCACCTGCGCTCGAGTCGATGATTGCTGTCCAGGACCAGTTCGGCGACACGTTCACCTGGGTGCACGCCGAGGTCTACACCGACGACACCGCCACCACACCGGCCCCCGCTGTCGATGCCGCCATGCTCACCTTCGAGCCGGCGCTGTTCGTGATCGCCACCGACGGAACGGTCATCGAACGACTCGATGCCGTTTGGGACCAGACCGAACTCGTCGACGTGCTCGAACGCGCCTCAGCCTGAGCAGCGCTCGCCGGCGCGTGGCGGCTCAGGAGAAGCTGGAGCCGCACCCGCAGGTGCGCGAAGCGTTGGGGTTCGTGATGGCGAACCCGGACTGGTCGAGGCCGTCCTTGTAATCGAGGGTGGCGCCTTCGAGCAGCTGCGCCGAGGCCGGGTCGACCACGACCTTGACCGTTCCGTCGTCGCCATAGGTGGCCTGGTTGTCGTCGGCGGCGATGTCGCCGTCGAAGAACATCTCGTAGGAGAATCCGCTGCAGCCACCCGGTCGGACAGCGACGCGCAGCGCCAGGTCTTCGGCACCTTCGTCGGCGAGCAGCTGACGAACCTTGACGGCGGCGGAATCGGTGAGCGTGATCATTCGGGAACCTCCTGGTTGCAGGTACTTCAATTTAGCGGGAAGCAACCGTCACACGACACGGCGTGCGACTGGTGAGTGTGCAGAATTCGTCGACCTCGGCGTCGCCCATCTGCGCGACGAACCCGGCCACGAGCCCGCGGTGCAGCCCACAGACGAGTTCGGGATGCGCCTCGGCGAGCTCCGCGAACGGGCAGTGACTGAATGCGACGAGCGCGGCATCGGGGTTGTCGGCTGCGTCGGTGACGACCGGGTCGAACCCGAGTCGATCGAGGTCGGACACCAGGGCTTCGAGCGTCGACGGCGCCTGCGCGTAGGGCTGAGCGCGCACGGCTCCCTCACTTCGGCCGACCGCCTCGGCGTCGTCGGCGCTCGCCTGCAACCGAGCCGCCATCGCCAGCACCATTCGGGCGAGCACCGGCATGGTCGGCGGCTCGAACCCGAGCGACGGCGCATTCGCTGCGATCGAGTACCGGTGCTGGGGTCGTCCGACGTCGCCACGACCGCCGACCTCGACGTCGAGCAGGCCTGCTTCCCGCATCCGTTCGAGGTGGGGGCGAACCGTGTTGGGATGCAGATCGAGCGACTCGGAAATGTCGGCGGTGGCCAGCGGGCGCGCGGACCGAGCAAGTTCGAGGTAGATCGCATAGCGAGTGTTGTCACCGAGCGCCTTGAGCAGGTCGAGCTGCGGTGGGCCCGCCACTGCCGACGTCGCGCTCCTGCGTTCCTGAACCACACCCGGAGATTACACGGTCATGGCCGGTAAAATGCCAGCCATGGCTACCGGCATCGCCCCACCGACGCACGACGAAGTGATCGCCGCGCTCTCCACGGTGATCGACCCCGAGCTGGGTGCCGACATCGTGTCGCTCGGGATGGTGCCGTCGGTCGACATCACACCCGCCGGTCTCGTCACCGTCGGCGTCAAGCTCACGATTCGTGGTTGTCCGCTGCGCGCCGAGATCAAGCGCGAGGTCGAGGCCAAGGTGTCGGTGCATCCCGGCGTCAGCGACGTGAAGATCTCGTGGGGCGAGATGAATGCAGACGAGCGCACCGAGGTGATGACCAAGGCCCGTTGGAACGCCCGTCAGAACGCGCCCGACACCGAGATCTCACTCAGCTGCAAGGTGCTGGCCATCGCCAGCGGCAAGGGAGGTGTCGGTAAGAGCTCGGTCACGGTGAACCTCGCTGCTGCACTCGCCGACGCCGGCCAGACCGTCGGTGTGCTCGACGCCGACATCTGGGGGTTCTCGGTGCCTCGCCTGCTCGGCATCTCCGACCGCATGGAAGCTCGCCAGATCGAGGGATCCGACAAGCCCCGGATCGTGCCGAACGAGCGGACCGTCGGCGACGGCATGCTCAAGGTCGTCTCGACCGGATTTCTGGTCGAGGAGGACACGGCGTTGATGTGGCGGGGCCTGATGCTCACCAAAGCCGTCGAACAGTTCCTGCGCGACGTCGCGTGGGGCGATCTCGACTACCTACTGATCGACATGCCACCCGGCACCGGCGACGTGCAGATGGGGCTGGCGAGGATGCTCCCGAGCACGTCGCTGATCGTGGTCACCACGCCTGCGCTCGCAGCCCAGAAGGTCGCTCAACGTGCTGCCGACATGGCACGACGCAGCTTCCTCGAAGTCGTCGGCGTGATCGAGAACATGAGCTCCTTCACGTGCGACCACGGCGAGTCGTATGCCCTGTTCGGCGAAGGCGGCGGACAGGCACTCGCCGACGCGATCGATGCACCCCTGCTCGGCAAGGTGCCCCTCGAAGCGGCCGTGGCTGCGGGTGGCGACGCCGGCAATCCGGTCTCACTCGCCGGCACGGGTGCCGCTGCCGACGAGTTCCGCAGGATCGCCGCTCGCGTGCTCGATGACATCGCACCCCCCACGCCACCCGACGACGTCGACATGGCCGGCTGCACCGCCCGCGACGTCGACACGATCACCCCCGTCACCGTCACCCGCTGACGCGGCCGCTCGCCGGGCGGGTCATCCGAGGTCGTCGTAGTCGGCGTCGCCCGGCATGGCAACGCCCGTGATGCGGCCATCGGCATCGCGTCGGATCCTGGGCAACACGCACGGCGGGTTCTCGACGAGCGCGGCAGCGGCCAGCGCAGCCGCAGCGGTCGAGTGGGGTTCGAGAAATCTGAGGTTGGCCATCGTCGGCGGCATCATCATCAACTCGCCAGCGGCCTGCATCCGCAGCGCCTCGGCCGGACGGACCCACAGGCTCTCGACGGTCTCCTTGTCGTCGTGCAACGGCTCCTGGTCGCCGGGCACCTCCGTGACGAAGAACCGGGTGTCGAAACGTCGCTGCTCACCGATCGGCGTGATCCAGTGATCGACGTAATACGTGGTCGATAAGTCGAGCACGAGGTCGTCGCGACGACACAGCTCGACCAGCGACAGTGAGCTGTCGTGGATCTCGTGGCGATCCTCGTTGCGCAAGGCCAGCGGTCCGCCATCGCGTCTGGTCGCCAACATCACCCCGGCCTCCTCGAAACACTCACGGATTGCGGCCACCCAATACGCAAGCCCGCCGTGATCGACGCTGAGCTGGCGGCTTGCGGCCGCGTCGTCGAGGCCGTGGCAGAAGCGGGCGATGTCGTCGGCACCATCGACCCCGTCGACGCGCCCGCCCGGGAACACGAACATCCCCGCGCCGAAGACTGCGTTCGCCGTTCGACGCAGCATGAACACCTCGACGCCGGGCGCACCATCGAGCGCGTCACGCACGAGCATCACCGTCGCCGCCGGCTTCACGGGCACGAGCGACGGGTCGATCGGCGCCGCCGGCGAGGTCAGACTTGTTGAAGATGGTTCCGGGGCGTTCATACGGCCCCTACCGTAGAGACCATGACCACGGCACCCCACACTGCGCCGAACCAACCCGCTGACGTGCTCGAGCACATCAGTCCGGGCACGCAGATCATCGTCCCGCTCGGCAACGGCGAGGCCACCGCCGTCATGGAACAGATCGACGCCGCCGCCGCAGCCGGCGACCCGCGCATCGACGAGGTGCGGGTCCACCAGATGCACGCCATCCACGATCGCCCGTACCTCCACGGTCAGTACGGCACGCGCCTCAAGCACATCTCGTACTTCTTGTCACACGTGACCCGTCCGTACTTCAACGACGGATCGATCGGTCTCGTGCCGGCCCACTTCTCCGAGGTCTATGCGCTGATGCGGATGCGCACCGATGATCCGTTGGTCGTCGCGGCCGCGTCGCCGCCCGATCGTCACGGCTACTTCTCGCTCGGCGTGTCGGCCGACTACACCTCGAGCTTCATCGGCCGCGGCCGGTTCTTTCTCGAGGTCACCGACAGCATGCCGCGCACGTTCGGACGCAACCAGGTCCACCTGTCGCAGGTGGTGGGGTGGTGTCGCAGCGACCGCCCCCTCGTCGAGGTGCCGCCGGCAGCACCCGGCGACACCGACCGCATGATCGCGGGATTCGTCGCCGAACGCGTCCCGAACGGCGCCACCATCCAGACCGGCATCGGGGCGATCCCGAATGCGATCATGGCGTCGCTGACGGACCACAAGGACCTCGGCATCCACACCGAACTCGTCTCGGACGGCGTCGTCGATCTGATGGAGTCCGGCGTCGTCAACGGCGTCCGCAAGCGCCTGAACCGCACAAAGGCGGTGGGAACGTTCGCGCTCGGGACGGAACGTCTGCACCAGTTCCTCCACGAGAACACCGCGATCGAGCTGCACGCCGTGCGATACGTGAACGACCCCCGCATCATCGCCAACGAACGCAACTTCGTGTCGATCAATGCCACGCTCACCGTCGATTTCCTCGGCCAGTGCGCGTCGGAAACGATCGGCGGTCAGTACTACTCGTCGTCGGGGGGGCAGAACGACTTCGCCCGAGGCGCGGCCTACTCCGAAGGCGGCCAGGGGTTCGTGGTCCTGCACTCGACGACGTCGCACGGCGCGTCGAGGATCGTGCCGCAGCTCGCTGCGGGCGATGTGGTGACCACCCCGAAGAACACGGTCGACAAGATCGTGACGGAATGGGGCGTCGCCGAACTGCGAGGACGATCGATCCGCGAGCGGACCAGGGCGCTCATCGCCGTGTCCCATCCCGACCACCGCGAGGAACTCTCCGCTCAGGCCCGCGCGATCAACTACCTGTAGTCGAACGTCCCGCCATCGGGTGCCGAGGGATCAGGCGGTTCCGGACGACGAGGGCTCGTCGACGGGAGCTGCTTCCGCATCGATCGCCGCATTCGGACGTGACCAGGCGTAGACCATGGCGCCGCCGACGATCGCGACCATCACCAGGCCGACGACCTGCCAATGCTCGGTGAGAAACGCCGTGGCCTGCGCCTGGCGGTCGAGCGCCCAATCGGTGATCGGATCGCCCTCCTCCTTGATGTCGACCCAGTAGAAGTACCAGAGCAGGTAGATCCCCGACATCAACACGAAGAACGCGGCGATCCGATCGACGTACTGCAGGCTGCCTCGAAGCAGTTTGAGGAGGCCGGTGTTGGCCGACGCCAACGCGATCGTCAGCGCGCTGACCAGCAGCGCCATGCCGGCGCCATAGGCGAGCATGTTGCCCACGCCGGACACGACCCCGTCGCGGCGACTGCTGCTGAACACCGTTGCGATGAACAACCCGATCGTGCACCCGATCGATGCAACGGCATAGGCGATGCCGTACACGAACATCGCACTCACCGTCTGCTTGGGTCCGCCACTGCCGCCGGCGTCGAGTCTCGGAGTCATGAACGGCAGCTTGTAGCCGAACAGCATCGCGACGCCGAGCACGAGCAGCGCCACCCCGATGCCACCCGTCGCATACTTGGCGTTCTCGTTGATCCAGCTCGTGAAGTTGTAGGAGATGACGCCGGCGACCAGGAACACCGACAGGAACCCTGCCGACACTGCGGCACTCACGATCACCGCTCGTCGCATGGTGGCGCGCTGCGAGCCCGGCATCGCGCCCTGCAGACCGAGGAAGTACATCAGATAGGTCGGCAGCAGGATGAACCCGCAGGGGTTGACTGCCGCGACCATGCCCCGGATGAACGACAGGCTCATGCGGAGCCCTCGTCGACAGCGACCAGATCGGCCACCTTCGCGCGCAACTCGTCGGCGTCGAGCGCACCGGTCTGTTCGACGATGGTGCCGTCGGAGGTGACGAACAGCGTGACCGGCATCGCCGTGGCACCGATCGCGTCGGCGAGTTCGGCGAACTCGTCGCGGTACAGGTCGTAGACGACGCCGCGCTCGCCGGCGAAGCGACCCATCACTTCGAGCGAGTCGAGGGTGTTGACGCCGATGAACCTGACGGCATCGGTCTCGGCGTCGACCTCGGCGAATTCCGGCAGTTCCTTCGCGCACGGCGGACAGGTCGAGTACCAGAGGTTGACCACCAGGGGCTCGCCGAGGAACTCGGCGGTGCTGACCTCGCTGTCGTCGCCGTCGATCAGCACGACATCGGGGAACGGGTCTCCCTGGACATCGTCGTTGCCGAGTCCGTCGTTCGGGAACGTGATGACGGTTTGCGGATCTCGCAGGGTTGCGTCGAAGCCGGCGTCGTCGCTGCCCGAACTCTGGATCCAGACGGCCACACCGATCACCACCATCGCGGCGATCAGCGATCCGACGAGGAGTCGTGGACGGATCTTCACCCAATCGAGGCTACTGACACCCGCGTCGGACGCCGATTCGCCCCGGGGAGTTGTTCGCGTTCGTTCACCGGTGCGTCAGCCAGGGACGTTTGCGTCGCCCTTTCGGTGGACAGGGTCACCGAAAGCGCGACGCAAACGTGGGGTTTGGGGGCTCAGGCGACGGCGACGGGCATGTCGACCGGGCCGAGTTCGTCGATCACCAGCTCGGGACGTGGGTGCTTCGGTGGCCGCCCGCACGGACGCTTGTTGGCGATGATGCGTCCACCCGAGAGGAGTTCACCTCCCCACACACCCCAGGGCTCCTCACGCTCGAGCGCGCCGGCGAGGCAGTCGGCCTGCAGGGGGCACAGGCCGCACATCGCCTTGGCGCGCGCGATGTCGATCACGTTGTCGGAGAAGAACAACGCGCTGAGGGTGCCATGGCCGTCCGCGCAGCGAGCGACCAGTCGTCGGGCCGGTTCCTCGCCGGGCGGTCCCGGACTGTCGGGTTCTCGTGGCTCGAGCAGCGCCGAGTCGCGGGGTTCGATGAGCGTGGAGTGGTACATGGTGTGGTCCTGTTCGAAATCGTTGGAGGGGGCGACATGGGTGGAGCGGGATTCGGTGAGGGTCATCGGGCGATGCCTTTCAGATGGTGATGGTCAGATGGTGATGGTCAGATGGTGATGGTCAGATGGTGATGGTCAGATGGTGATGGTCAGATGGTGATGGTCAGATGGTGATGGTCAGATGGTGATGGTTGGTATGGGCCGGAAAAACCAAAGAGGCCGCCGGGTCGGAACCCGGCGGCCTCGTGAGAGGTGATCTGACGTTGGTGTTACGTCAGAACTCCTACGAAGGAGCCGGGGCCGAGTCGCTTGGAGCCGGTGGTGTCGACGGTGTTCGGGTTGTGCTGGGTCGACATCTGGTCGCCGCACACCCAGTGACCGCCGAACGACGAACCCTGGAACGAGCCGATCGTCGAGACCGACAGCGATGCCCCGAGGACACCGGCGTACGGGCGCGGCGAAGCCGAGCGGATGATTGCGGTGGGCGTGATGCTCATCGGTGATCCTCTCGTCTCGTCGTGGCGCGGGCGCCGGAGTGGCTGACCCGAATCGCAACACAACCACGTCTCGGGTGCGCGGGTCAAGGGAGTTTCTCGCCCGAACACAGAATTTCGTGCTCGAACGTTGGCCGGACTCGAGCGCACCGACAAGAGTGAGATCGTGGATCTTGCGGTGTTCGTCGTCGGTTGGATCCTCGGCTGGCTGCTGCTGTGGCGCCTGCGTCCGCTCGCCGCCACGACCGCACACCCCGCCACGCCGACTGCTCGCCCGTCGATCGCGGTGGTGATCCCAGCGCGCAACGAGGCCTTGGCGCTCCCGCATCTGCTGCCGGCGTTGTCGAACCAGCTGCGACCTGGCGACGAACTGGTCGTCGTCGACGACCACTCGACCGACTCGACCGCGGATGTGGCGACCAGACTCGGCGCACAGTTGGTGCATCCACCCGCACTCCCCGACGGTTGGCTCGGCAAGCCCCATGCATGCTGGACGGGCGCGAAGGCCACCACGGCCCCTCTGTTGCTCTTCGTCGATGCCGACGTCCGACCCGCCGCCGATCTGCTCGACCGTGTTGCGCTGGAGTGGTCGCGGCATCCGGAGACCGTCGTCTCCATGCAGCCGTGGCACCAAACGGGTTCGTGGGTCGAACAGGCGAGTCTGCTCGCCAACGTCACGGCGTTGATGGGGTCGGGCGGCTTCACCGTCGCGGGCTCGCGCGTGGCGCCGACCGTGGCATTCGGTCCGGTGCTTGCGATCGGTCGGTCGACCTACGACACGGTCGGCGGCCACGCGGCAGTGCGCACGATGCACACGGAGGACATCGGCCTGGCCCGAGTGGTGGGTCGTTCGACGCTGCGTACCGGCAGACCCGACACGTCGTTCCGCATGTACCCGGAGGGGCTGGCTCAACTCGTACAGGGGTGGACGCGCAGCATCGCCACCGGCGCCCGCTTCACACCGTGGTGGCTGTCGATCGCCGTCGTTGCCTGGGTGTGTTCGCTGGCCGGTGGATGGCTCGCCGAGCCGCTCGTGTATCCGCTCAGCGCCCTCCAGTTCTGGGTGCTCGGACGTCGAGCGGGCTCGATGCATCCGCTGACCGCGCTGCTGTACCCGCTGGCGGTTGCCGTGTTCGCAGTGATCTTCCTACGCAGCCTGTTCGCATTGGTGTTCCGCCGCGACGTCACGTGGAAACAGCGATCGGTCGCCGCCCGCCCCGACTGACGTACACGACGTGCCCGGCACATCGCGTCGGTCCTCAGAGATCGATCAGAATCTTGCCGACGTTGGCGTTGGCTTCCATGTGGCGATGGGCATCGGCGATGTCATCGAATGCGTATCGCGAGTCGACCACCGCACGCAGCGTTGCGCTGCCGAACAGCGGGAGCACCTCGTCGATGAACCGCTGACTCAGCGCAAGCTTGCGTTCCAGCGGGCGGGCTCGCAGCGTCGTGCCGATCCAGGTGATCCGCTTCGACAGGATCAACCCGACGTTCACCGATGCGGAGCCCCCGCCCATCAGGCCGACCTGCACGATGGTGCCATCCATCCGTACGGCCTTCAGGTTGCGCTCGGTCTCCTCGCCACCGATCACGTCGAGCACGACGTCGACGCCACCCGGAACCGCCTCGGCCAGAGCGCCGAGCCAGTCGGCCGGGCTGCGTTCGAGCACGACGTCGGCGCCGAGTTCGCGGCAGGCGTCGGCCTTGCCTGCCGAGCAGGTGACGACGATCCGGGCTCCGATCGCCTTCGCGATCTGGATTCCCGCCGTGCCCACCCCGGAGGCGCCGGCGTGGATCAGCGCCCATCGGCCGCTGGTGAGTCCACCCTGCACCACGAGCGCGTCCCACGCCGTGAGAAAGACTTCGGGAATCGCGGCGGCGTCGGCGGACGGAACCGATGCCGGCACGGGCAGCGCCTGGCGTGCATGCGTGACGACCTTCTCCGCGTAGCAGCCGCCGGCCTCGATGCCCATCGCCCGGTCGCCGATCGACCAGCCCGTCACATCTGCGCCCACCGCCGAAACGACGCCCGCGTACTCGAGGCCGGGGATCTCCAGGGCACGATTGCGCGGATCGGGATACATGCCCATGCGCTGGAGGATGTCGGCGCGGTTGATCGCGGTGTGCTCGACGTCGACCACGATCTCGTCTCGTCCGGGTGTCGGGTCGGCGACCTCCTCGATCGTCAAGACGTCGGGGCCACCATGAGAACGGAGCACTACTGCGCGCATCTGCCGGAACCTATCGGTTTCGACGCTCGGCGGTGAGCGACGGACCGGTGACGCGGTCCAGGAATCGCGTCACCGGTCGGGGAGGTCCGGGGATTGGAGAACCCGGCCTCGACCGCTGGTACCGAGTCAGTCGCTGCGGGCCAACGTCGATGCGCCCGCTCATCGGAGCAGCAGCACGACCGCCGGTGTCTCGCAGCCCAGCCCGGCTGAAGGCTGAACATGTCGGCGTTCTGATGTCGTTCTCTCGACATCCACCGTACCCCTGCGGGTATGGAGGTGCAGGGGCCCTTGGGCCCTATTCGTCCGGCTGGTTCGCGACGCCAGTCGATGCGTCGTCACCCGAGACGGCCGCCACGAACACGTGCTCGCGGTAGTACGCCATCTCTCGGATCGACTCTCGGATGTCGTCGAGGGCACGGTGCGAGCCCTGTCCCCTCGGCCGGCTGGCGTCGATGCCGGGATACCAGCGCTTGACGAGTTCCTTCACGCTGGACACGTCGATCGAGCGATAGTGCAGATGATTCTCGATGTCGGGCAGATAGGTCGCGAGAAACCGTCGGTCGGTGCCGATCGAGTTCCCGCACAGCGGCACGCTTGCCGGCTCGGGGACATGCAGCTTGATGAATTCGAGTGTGGCGGCGCCGGCCGCCTCGAGGCTGACCTCGGATGCCTTGATCTGCTCGAGCAGCCCGGACTTGGTGTGCATGTCGACGACGAACGGATCCATCTTCGCCAGGACGTCGTCGGGTTGGTGGACGACCAGATCCGGCCCCTCGGCGATGATGGTCAAGTCGTCGTCGGTAACGATCGTCGCGATCTCGACGATCACATCGGACGTGTGATCGAGTCCGGTCATCTCCAAGTCCATCCACACCAACATCGACATCACTGTAGGGGCGAGATGCTGCGATCATGGGGCGGTGACCGCCTTCGCCACCCTCCTCTCACAACCGGGCGTCGAGGAGGTCACCGAGCTGCGTGGCCGAGTCGGGTTCATGGCCTACCACGGTGGCGCGTTGGAGGCCATGACCGACGTGATCGCCCGACAGGCTGCAGCGCGCGCGAACGCGTCGTGCTACAGCGTGATCCAGCCGCCGGGCATGCGCGACCATCTCCCGTCGATCAAGGTCAATCCGGACGAGTCGGCTGCCCTTGCCGAATTCGTCGAGCATGTCGACATCGTGATCACGGTGCACGGCTACGGCCGTCGCGGGTTGTTCGGGTCGTTGCTGCTCGGCGGTGGCAACCGCCCGTTCGCCGAGCACGTCGGTCACGCACTGCGACGCACCCTTCCGGCCTACGACATCCGCACCGAGATCGACACGATTCCGCAACCGCTCCGCGGTCTCCATCCGGCCAACCCGGTCAATCTGCCCCGCGATGGAGGCGTACAGATCGAGCTGCCACCACGAGTTCGGGGTTCCAGCCCGCTGTGGTGGGACTGGGAGGGGCCGGGACTCACGCCCCATACCGAGGCACTCATCGACGGCCTGGCCGACGCGGCAACGTCATGGACACCGGCGCCGTCGAGCCGTTCGGAGTCAGACCGGTAGAGCGACCTCGACGATGCCGCCGGGGCCGTCGGCGACACCAATCGTGCCACCGTGCGCCGTCACGATGCCCCGGGCGATCGACAGCCCGAGGCCGGCGGTACCGGTACGCAGATCACGTGCCGGATCGGCCCGGGTGAACGGCTCGAAGGCTCGGTCACGGAAGTCGACCGGGAAGCCGGCGCCCTGATCGACCACGCGCAGCGTGGCGACACCAGGGCTCGCGGCGACCTGCACCAGCACCACCGAGCCGTCCGGCGCGTGCCGGATCGCGTTCTCGAGCAGGTTGCGGATCACTCGCGCGAGCTGCGGTCCGTCGGCATCGACGGTGACACGCTGTTCGGCTTCGAGGAGCAGCGCAATGTGGCGGGTCTCGGCCAGCGGGCGCAGCGTCTCCATCGCCTCGTCGGCCAGTTCGGTGAGATCGAGCCGCGTACGCGTCATGTCGAAGGTGCCGCTCACGATCCGACTGTGTAGCTGGAGGTCGTCGACGAGCGACGCCAGCGCACGGATCTGCCGTTCCATGCCCGACAGGTACGCATCGGGGTCGGGGGCCACCCCATCGCGGATCGCCTCGACGGACGCTCGCAGCGCAGCCAGCGGGGTACGAAGGTCGTGCGAGATCGACGACAACATCACTGCCCGCTCTCGTTCGATGGCATCGAGCCGGTCGACCATCGTGTCGAACATCGCTGCCGCCTCACCGAGCTCGTCGGATCGCACCACGCCGGTCCGCGCGCTGAGGTCGCCATCTGCGACACGCATCGCCGCGTCACAGATCTTCGAGGCATCGCGCGCGACCGGACGGGCCATCAGCATCGCCACGAGCGCAGCCCCCAGCACCGCCGGCACGAGCACCCACATCAACAATCGCTGGTCGTGTTCGTTGATGAACATCGACTGCGCTGCGATCGCGATCATCACCACCGCCACACCGAGTACAGCAAGCATCGCAGCCACGAAGCGCACACCGATGCGATCGAAGGGGCGCAGGCGGCGGCCGTGCTCGACCGATGCGTTCATGGCTCGAACCGATAACCGACACCCCACACCGTGGTGATCCAGCGCGGCTTTTCGGGGTCGTCCTCGATCTTGTTGCGTATCCGCCGGACGTGCACGGTCACGGTGGCCGGGTCCTGCCACTCGGGCGATGACTGCCACACCGACTCCAACAGCTGTGCTCGGGAGAAGACCTGCCGGGGCGACGCGGCGAGAAAGGCGAGGACGTCGAACTCCTTCGGGGTCATCTCGATCGGTCGGCCATCGAGGGTGACCTGCCGGCTGAGCGGTTCGACCGTGAGCGGTCCGTGGACGATCGGCCCAGGAGCCGACACCTGACGACCGTTGGTGCGACGAAGGACACCGTTGACCCGGGCAGCAAGCTCCCGCGGCGAGAACGGCTTGACGACGTAGTCATCCGCTCCGAGTTCGAGCCCGGCGACGCGGTCGGACTCCTCGGCGCGTGCGGTGAGCATGATCACGGGAATGTCGCTGGTGGCGCGCACCCTGCGCAGCACGTCGAGGCCGTGGACCCCGGGCAGCATCATGTCGAGCACGACCAGGTCGGGAGGGTCCGCGTCGAGCAACTCGAGCGCCGTCGTTCCATCGCCGGCTTCGGCGACCTCGTGGCCATCGCGGCGCAGATATCCGACGACGACCTCGCGTACGGTCGGCTCGTCATCGACCACCAGCACCTTCGTCATGCAGACAGCCTCGCCCCTCCGATGGTCGCGTTCAACCCTGCAACCTGCAGTTTCGCATTCGTTCCGGCCCTCCACCACCCGAAAAATGCGCACCGCTGCTGCTCAGGCGGGCCCAGGCGCGCACATTTCGGGTTGGCCGAGGCAGTCCCGGGCGCCAGGTCCCGGCAGGGGGTCAGGGGGTCAGGGGGTCAGGGGGCCAGGCGGGTGATCGTCCACGGGGCGTCAGCAGACGACCGGCGATAGCGGAGGCGATCGTGGAGACGACTGGGGCGCCCCTGCCAGAACTCCCACTCGAACGGGATCAACCGCCAGCCACCCCAGTGGGCCGGCCGAGGCACGGTGACATCGGCGAAGCGCTCGTCGAATGCGATGACCTGCTGTTCGAGTGCGCCGCGACCGTCGAGTTCAGTGCTTTGGGGCGACGCCCACGCGCCGAGCTGGCTGGCACGCGGCCGCGACGCGAAGTACGCGTCGCTCTCGGCGTCGGACACGCGCTCGACGGTCGCTCGAACCCGCACCTGACGATGCAGATCCAGCCACGCGAACACCGCAGAGGCGGCGGGCGAAGCGTCGAGCTGGCGGCTCTTCGCGCTCTCGTAGTTGGTGTAGAAGACCAGGCCGTGCTCGTCAACGGTCCGCACGAGCACGATGCGCGCGTCGGGCACCCCGTCGGCGCCGATCGTGGCCACCGTCATCGCGTTCGGTTCGGCAACCCCGCCTTGGGACGCGTCGTCGTGCCATCGGTGCCACTGCGCGACCGGGTCAGCGTCGATGTCACCGACATCGAGGCCGTCTGTCTCGTATTGGACGCGCCGACCCCACAGCTCGGCACGTTTGTCAGGAGCCGCCCAGTCGGTCATCTCGTCACTCGCCCCCCGGCTTGGCGGACGACGCCGCGAGCGGCGCTTCGATGCGTTCGATGCCGCGCATGTACTGACGGAGGACCTCGGGCACGGTGACCGACCCGTCGGCGTTGCGGTAGTTCTCGATGATCGCCGCCCAGACCCGTGGAACCGCCAGGGCCGACCCGTTGAGCGTGTGGACGAACTCGGTGCCCTTCACCGCCTTGCCGGAGGCGTCGTGACGCTTGAACCGAACGTTGCCCCGACGGGCCTGATAGTCGCTGAACCAGCTGATCGACGACACTTCGAGCCAGGTGTCGGTGCCGGGCGCGTAGACCTCGACGTCGAAGCTGCGATGGTGACTCTGGCCCATGTCACCAGTGCAGATCTCGATGATCCGATACGGCAGCCCGAGCCCAGCGATCGCCCGTTCGGCCCGCCCGACCATGTCGCTGAGGAGCGCCGGCGCCTGCTCCGGCGTGGCGAAGGCAAGGATCTCGACCTTGTCGAATTCGTGGGCGCGCAGCATGCCGCGTGTGTCACGGCCGGCCGATCCCGCCTCTCGCCGATACGACGAACTGTGTGCCATCACGCGAATCGGGAGCTCGGTGTCGTCGAGCGTTTCGCCGGCATAGATCGACGTGAGCGGAACCTCAGCCGTGGGGATGCACCACAGATCGTCGCGTTCGATGGCGTAGGCGTCGTCGGCGAACTTCGGCAATTGACCCGTGGCGGTCAGCGTGGCCGTGCTCACCAACGACGGCGGTCGAACCTCTTCGTGCACGTCGGCGTTGAGGTCGAGTCCGTACTGGCACAACGCACGAGCGAGCGTGGCACCAGCACCGCGTTGCATCGTGAACATCGCGCCGGAGATCTTGACGGCGCGTTCGTTGTCGAGGATGCCGAGCGCCGTGGCCGTCTCCCAGTGCGGGACCCGAAGATGCGCGGGTACCTCATCGAGGATCCCGACCGGCGCGATGACGACCGGATTGTCGGAGTCGTCAGCACCGTCGGGTGCATCCGGATGCGGCAGGTTGGGCAGACCGAGCAGGAGCTCGCGGAGCGCCGCTGCCTCCTCGTCGTGCTCTGAGGCCAACGCCCGCTCCTCGTCGCCCAGCTCCCTGCTCTCGGCTTGCAGACGCTCCGCCGCGTCGACATCGCCGTCGCGTCGGAGCCGGCCGACCTCTTTGGAGATCGTGTTCACCCGCGCCCTGATGGCATCGCGTCGGCCGGTGATGTCGAGCAGTCGGGCATCGAGCGCGGCAGCTGCATCGACCTCGTCGAGCAACGACGAGCGTCCGCGCCGCGCCAGGGCTGCCTTGACGCCGGGGAGGTCGGTGCGCAGGAGCCGCTGGTCGATCACACCAACGAACGTTACCGCTCGGCGCTCGACCAGGATCGATCGGTTACGACGACCCGTCGTCGCGGGCGGCAGGAACCTGCGCGAACGCTCGTTCGACGTCGGCGGTGGTCAGCGGTCGACCGGAGTCGGCGTCGCTGTCGCCGGTGAGCTCTGCGTCCGGCATCGGGATCGGGCGGCGGTAGCTGTCGTCGTTCTCCGCGTGGTACCCGGCGGCGAAACGCTTGAAGAAGAGGAAGATGATGATGGTCCACAGGAAAATCCCGCCACCGGTCTTCATGATCGCGCCGGCGAGCTGCTGGTCGTGCTGCACCGACATTCCCCAGACCCTGATCGGGATGTCGTAGGTCTCGTAGACAGCGCCCGAGGCGAACGTGAGCCACGCCGCAGGAATGGTGGGCACCATCGACTGCAGGAACAAGTAAATGCACTTGCCGAGCGGGCCGATCTGTAGTTCCGGGAACGGTCCGACGACCGGCATCCACATCAGCAACGACGAGATCACGACGATGAAGTGCAGCGAGTAGTGAAGTGGGCCGTTGTCGACCGACGCGCTGACCACACCGGGGATGTGAGTGATGATGATCACTGCGTTGAACACGACCGCAGCGATCACCGGCTTGCACATGAACGCAAGGCCTCGATAGAGCCTGCCGTTGCCCACGAGCACCCGGAGCAGCCATTGCGGTGTCGCCATCAGCACCAGCGGCGGCAGGAAATAGCTCAACATCATGTGCTGGAGCATGTGGGCGGAGTAGAGGTACTCCTCGCCGATGTCGTGGAGTGGCCAGTCGCTCGCCGCCCACATCATGACCATCGCGCCGATGAAGCAGCCGATGTTGAAGCGCGTGACGACGGGCTGTCCGGGAGCGACCGCTTTCGGACCGATCACTCGCACCATGTAGATGTAGGCACCGGTCAGGAAGGCGACGAGCACCCAGACTTCCGGGTGCCACTGGTAACGCCAGGGATCGAGGACTTGGGCGAGCATGGGGGGCTCCCCTCGGAGGGATTGGTCAGTTGACGAAGAAGTGGAACGTCATGAGCACGATCGAATACAGCACGACGGCGCCCGCGAGCCCAATGTAGAAGCCGAACTTGAACAGTGCAGCGTCGTGCTTGAGGTGCATGAAGTAGCTGACGACGACGAAGAACTTGACCGCCATCAGCAGGAGCAGCAACGGCACCAGCAGTGAATCCGGCACGCTGGAGATTTCGGTGGCTGCCACTTCCATCGCCGTGAGCACGGCGAGGAGCAGCGCGATCAGGACATAGGTCCTGTCGGGGATCGTGTGTCCGTACAGGTCGTCGTGCTCGAGTTGCGAGTCGACCTGCGTCGTGTCGGTGGCGG
>DATLBC010000014.1:0-44047 GCA_035527095.1 Ilumatobacteraceae bacterium
GGTCGACCATCAGGTCGCCGACTGGCAGCAACGCTTCGCCGAGAAGCGTCGGCAAGTCGTGGTGACCACCGGCATCACCCAGCACGTGATGGCCACGCCCGGACTGATCGGGCAGGTACTGAACGTGCTGCTCGAGAACTCGCTACGCCACGGACGCGGAACCGTGGCCATCCTGGTGCAGGACACGAGCGTGACCATCGAAGACGAGGGTCCGGGCATCGCCGACGATCGTGCCGCCACGCTCTTCGACCGCCCGAGCGACCATCGCGCTGCGCACGGCCGCGGCCTCCCGCTCGCCCGGCGACTCGCAGAGTCCGACGGCGGCCGCCTCGAGCTCGCTCATCGCCATCCGCCTGCGTTCCGCCTCACCCTGGTGCCCGCTGCGATTACTACAGGGGTCAGACCCGCGATGTAATCATCCGCCGACTACATCGCGGGTCTGACCCCTGATGGAATCAGGCAGCGGAGACGGACAGTCCGTCGTCGGGGCCGGCGGCTCGGACGGCGATGGTGCCACCTTCGACGACGTCGCCGCCGAGGATCAGCATCGACGCCTTGTCGCCGATCTCGCGCTGGATCACGCGCTTGAGCGGACGAGCACCGAACGCCGGATCGAAGCCCTCGCGAGCCAACTGCGCCATCGCACCCTCGTCGACGTCGAGCGTGATGCGACGATCGGCGAGACGCTTGCGGACGCTTTCGAGCTGGATCTTCACGATGTGTTCGAGGTCGGCCTCGGTCAGTGCTCGGAACCGGATGATGTCGTCGACGCGGTTGATGAACTCCGGCTTGAAGAACGCGGATGGGTCGCCAGGGAGATTCGACGTCATGATCAACACCACGTTGGTGAAGTCGACCGTCCGGCCCTGGCCGTCGGTGAGGCGACCGTCATCAAGCAGTTGCAGCAGCGTGTTGAACACGTCCGGGTGCGCCTTCTCGATCTCGTCGAGCAGCACCACCGAGTACGGGCGACGCCGCACGGCCTCGGTCAACTGGCCACCCTCGTCGTAGCCGACATAGCCGGGGGGCGCACCGATGAGACGCGACACGGAGAACTTCTCCATGTACTCGCCCATGTCGATGCGCACCATCGACTTCTCGTCGTCGAACAGGAACTCGGCGAGCGCCCGTGCGAGTTCGGTCTTGCCCACTCCGGTCGGGCCGAGGAACATGAACGACCCGATCGGGCGGTTGGGATCGGACAAGCCAGCCCGGCTGCGACGGATGGCGTTCGCGACCGAGGTGACCGCCTGGTCCTGGCCGATCACCCGCTCGTGCAGCAGCTCTTCGAGGTGGACGAGCTTGGATGTCTCGGACTCCATCAGCCGGTTGAGCGGGATGCCGGTGGAGCGCGCGACGACCTCGGCGATGTCCTCGGCGTCGACCTCCTCCTTGAGCATCGCGCCGCCTTCCTGGATCGAGGCGAGGTGCGACGTCGCCTCCTCGATGCGTCGCTCGAGTTCGGGGATGCGGCCGTATCGGATCTCGGCGGCCGCGGCGAGATCGGTCTCGCGTTCCACGCGGGTGCGCAGCTCCTCGAGCTCCTCCTTGAGCGAGCGGATCGCATCGATCGCCTGCTTCTCCTGCTCCCAGACCCGCTTCATCTCGGCGACCTGGACGTTCAGCTCCGCCAGTTCCTCGTGCAACGAGTCGAGCCGCTCCTTCGACGCGGCATCGGTCTCCTTCTCGAGCGCGACCTGCTCGATCTCGAGCTGCAGAATGCGGCGCTGCACCACGTCGATCTCGGTCGGCAGCGAGTCGATCTCGATGCGCAACTTCGACGCTGCCTCGTCCATCAGGTCGATCGCCTTGTCGGGCAGGAAGCGGCTCGTGATGTAGCGGTCGGACAGGACGGCCGCGCTGACGAGCGCCGAGTCCTGGATGCGCACGCCGTGGTGCACCTCGTAGCGCTCCTTGAGCCCGCGCAGGATGCCGATCGTGTCCTCGACCGATGGCTCGCCGACGTACACCTGCTGGAAACGCCGTTCGAGGGCGGGGTCCTTCTCGACGTGCTTGCGGTACTCGTCAAGCGTGGTGGCGCCGATCATGCGCAGCTCGCCGCGGGCCAGCATCGGCTTGATCATGTTGCCGGCGTCCATCGCGCCCTCGGCGCCGCCGGCACCCACGATCGTGTGGAGTTCGTCGACGAACGTGATGATCTCACCCTCGGCGTCGGTGATCTCCTTGAGCACGGCCTTGAGCCGCTCCTCAAACTCGCCGCGATACTTGGCGCCGGCGAGCATCGAGCCGATGTCGAGTGCGATCAGCCGCTTGTTCTTCAGGCCTTCGGGGACGTCACCGTCGGCGATCCGCGACGCGAGCCCCTCGACGATGGCGGTCTTGCCGACGCCGGGTTCACCGATGAGAACCGGGTTGTTCTTGCTGCGCCGCGAGAGCACCTGGATGCATCGGCGGATCTCCTCGTCGCGCCCGATGACCGGGTCGATCTTGCCGCTCTCGGCGAGCGCCGTGAGGTCCTGGCCGTACTTCTCGAGCGCGGCGAACTTCTCCTCGGGATTCTGATCGGTGACGCGGTGCGAGCCGCGAACGTCCTTGAGCGCTCCGAGCAGTTCCTCGGAGCCGACGTCGAGGCGGGCGTTCATCGCCAGCAGCAGGTGCTCGACGGAGAGGAAGTCGTCGCGCAGATCCTTGCGATACGTCTCGGCGTTCTCGACGACGTTGTTGAGCTCCTTGCTCATGCGAGGCTCGGCGCCCCCGTAGGCCTTCGGCAGCTTCTGCACGGCTTCGTCGGCGCGGTTGCGCACCATCAGCGGCGCTTGGCCGAGCTTGGCGAGCACCGCCGGCACGATCGTGCCCTCCTGGCGCATCATCGCACCGAGCACGTGGTCCGGCGTCAGCTCCGGGTTGGACAGCTCTTTGGCCTGATCGATGGCGGCCGAGAACGCTTCCTGGGTCTTGAGCGTCCACTTCTTCGGGTCGATGGCCATGTCGTGCTCCTCCGGTCTCCCGGGCGTCGTCCTCACTCAATAATGTTGAGTGTAAGTGTATCAAGTCTGTGGCGGGGTTCCTCGAAGCGTCGCGATCAACGCATCTGCGGTCGTACGGAGGTCCTTGTAGCCGCGAACGTCGGCCGGCAACGCCGCCAGGGAGTCAGCCAGACGGCGTGCGACGTCGCGGTCGTCAGCCGCTGCGAGGATCGGAGCGACGTAGGTCCGGATCGTGAACAACACGCAGTTCGTCACCGGGAACCGCCGCAGGGTCTCGCGCTCGACGCGCAGGAAGAACTGGTCGGGCGCAGGATCAGCGGGTCGAGGCGCAGCAGTGCCATCGAGGGGCGTGTACCACTCGGGCGTGTCGAGGATCCCCCACCCGAGGCGCCAGAAACTCCGCTCCGGGGTCAGTCGATCGAAGAAGCTGTCGATCGGGGCCTCGAGCTGCTCGTTGAGCTGCGCGACCGGAGCGTGCACGCCGGCCATCGACAGCCCGAGCTTGGATCGCAGGTCCCACCGGTTCGGGAAACAGACCGAGCCACCGCCGAACACCAACCGGCCATCGCGCTCGACCAGCAGCACCAGATCCTCGGGCACGAGACGCGCGGCAGCGTCGAGCGGGTGCAGCGACGGATCGAGCACGGCGTCGCCGTAACGCTCGGGCCAGCGGTGGCGGAGGTGCTCCACGAGCGCCGTGGCGACCTCGGTCGACTCCGGCTCGACGTCGTCGAGAACGGCGAACACGGTGTCGGGATGGTCGGCGTTCAGCGCCGCCTTGGCAGCGATTGCGTCGTCGGCGTCGGACCCGAGCTCGATCCACTCACGCAGGTCGAGCGGGCGCACCCCGAGGCGCCAGCGGAACGTGCCGCCATCGGTCGGCGCGGGGCCGTCCATGAACGGCAGGTACGGAATCGGGTTCACCGTCGTCCCCACGGGTTCCATCCTCCGAACGCTAACCCCACGCCGTCCCCCGCCAGCGATGAGCCAAACCGCCGCATACGGTCGCTTCGCTCATCGCAACGGGGGCGCACGCCGCTCCGATGAGCCAAACCGCCGTATCCGGTCGCTTCGCTCATCGCTGGGGGTGCGCAGCGACGCCTCGGCGGGGCATGCTGGGAGTCGTGAACCACTCGATTCCTTTGTCGATCCTCGACCTGGCGATCATCGGCAAGGGACAGACGGCCGCCGATGCGTTCGCCAACAGCGTTGCCCTCGCCCAACGCGCCGAGGCTCGCGGCTACGAACGGGTCTGGTACGCAGAGCACCACAACATGGCGTCGATCGCGTCGTCGGCGACCAGCGTGCTGATCGCCCACATCGCCGCGAACACCTCCACGATTCGTCTCGGAGCCGGCGGGGTGATGTTGCCGAACCACTCGCCGCTCACGATTGCCGAGCAGTTCGGCACGCTCACGACGTTGCATCCAGGTCGCATCGACCTCGGGCTGGGGCGGGCGCCGGGGAGCGACCAGAACACGATGCGGGCAATGCGGCGCGACGCGCACTCGTCGGACCGGTTCCCCGACGACGTGCTCGAGCTGCAGGGCTATCTGCGAGGCGAATCGACGATTCCCGGCGTGGTCGCCGTCCCTGGCGCCGGCACCAACGTGCCGCTGTACATCCTCGGCTCGTCGCTGTTCGGTGCACGCCTCGCAGCGATGCTCGGGCTGCCGTACGCGTTCGCATCACACTTCGCGCCCGCCGCGCTCCTCGACGCGATCGAGATCTACCAACGCGAGTTCCGACCCTCGGAGCAGCTCGCCAAGCCGTACGCGATCGCCGGGGTGAACGTGATCGCCGCCGACACCGACGACGAGGCGCAACAGCAGTGGACGACCGTTCGGCGCTACCGCATCGCACGGTTCGTCGCGCCGGGCCGCGACGTGTCGGACGACGAGGCCGATGCGATCCTCGCCTCCCCGCAGGGTCAGCAGATCGCCCAGATGATGCATTACTCCGCCGTCGGCACGCCCGACCACGTCAAGCGGTACCTCGACGAGTTCGCCGAACGCGCGGGCGTCGACGAGCTGATCACCGCGCACTCGTCACCCACGATCGACCAGCGGCTCCGATCGGTCGACCTGGTCGCCGACGTCATGGACCCCGTCACCGTCTGAGCACGCCAACAGCGCACGTTTGCGGCGAGGTTCCGGCGGGGCGGGTCACCCGAACCCCGACGCAAACGTGGTGGGGAACGGCGTGGACGGGGTCGGTCCAGGTCGAAACGGACGACGTGCGGGCGCGACACTGTCGACCGGGTATCGATCGAAGGGGACGAGATGACCGAGAGCAGCAGCGAGGTCGACGTGGTGATCGTGGGAGCGGGATTCGCAGGGATGTACGAACTGGTGCGGATGCGGCGCGCCGGGTTCAGTGCGATCGTGCTCGAGACCGCCGACGACGTCGGTGGCACGTGGTACTGGAACCGCTACCCCGGCGCCCGCTGCGACATCCTCTCGGTCGACTACTCCTACAGCTGGGACCCCGACCTCCAGCAGGAGTGGACCTGGTCCGAGCGCTACGCGGCCCAGCCCGAGATCCTGCGCTACGCCCAATTCGTCGCCGACAAGCACGACCTGCGACGCGACGTGCGATTCAACACCCGAGTGACGTCCGCCGAGTGGAACGACGACACCCACCGCTGGGTGATCCACACCGACACCGGCGACGACCTCACGTGCCGGCACTACATCATGGCGACCGGCTGCCTCTCGATGCCGAAGGTGCCCGACATCGAGGGCACCGACCGCTTCGGAGGCGAGGTGTACTTCACCAGCACGTGGCCGCACGACGGCGTCGACTTCACCGGCAAGCGCGTCGCGGTGATCGGCACCGGATCGTCGGCGGTGCAGTCGATCCCGCTGATCGCCGCCGAGGCGGACCAGCTCACCGTGTTCCAGCGCACCCCCAACTTCTCGATCCCGGCGCGCAACGGCCCCATCTCCGACGAGCGGTTGGCGCCGTTCCTCGCCGACCCGGACGCCTACCGCGACGAGGCGCGCCGCTCCGCCGCCGGCGTTCCCCGTGAGACACCGTTGGAGGGCGCGCTGATGGTCTCCGACGAGGAACGCACCGCCCGCTACGAGGCGATGTGGGAGGCCGGCGAACTGCTGGGCATCACTGGGACGTTCAACGACACGCTCGCGAACGCCGAGTCGAACGACACGTTGCGCGACTTCATCCACGGCAAGATCCGGTCGATCGTGAAGGACCCAGAGGTGGCCGAAGCGCTGTGCCCGACGAACCACTACGTCGGCACCAAGCGGGCCTGTCTCGACACCAACTACTACGAGACCTACAACCTCCCGCACATGCGCCTCGTCGACCTGCGCAAGGACCCGATCTCCACCATCACCGAGACGGGCGTCGACACGGAGAGCGAGTCCTTCGAGTTCGACGCGATCGTGTTCGCCACCGGCTTCGACGCGATGACCGGCGCGATCGTCGGCGTCGACATCACCGGACGCGACGGACTCACATTGAAGGAGAAGTGGGCCGAAGGACCAGTCACCTACCTCGGCCTGATGACGGCCGGTTTCCCCAACCTGTTCATGATCACGGGCCCCGGCAGCCCGTCGGTGCTGTCGAACATGATGGTGTCGATCGAGCAGCACGTCGACTGGATCGCCGACGCACTCGTCCACCTTCGCGAGAACGACCTCGACACGATCGAGCCGACCGAGCTCGCCGAGACCCGGTGGGTGCAGCACAGCAACGAGTTCGCCGACCTCACCCTGATGCCCACGGCGAACTCGTGGTACATGGGCGTCAACGTGCCGGGCAAGCCGCAGGTGTTCTTGCCCTACCCGGGCGGCGTCGGCCGGTATCGGGTGACGTGCGACGAAGTCGTCGAGCGCGACTACCTGGGTTTCGCACTCGACGGGCCTTCGGGACGGATCGTCAACGACGGGATCATCCGCGAGCTCGCTCCGGACGTGCAGGTGATGCTCGAGACGATGGCGGAGATGGGGCTGCCGCCGATCGAGACGATGGGCGTCGACGGTGCCCGCGAGTTCATGACAGCGTCCGGGGCGATGATGCCGCCGGGGCCCGACGTCGGCGAGATCGTCGACGGCACCCTCCCCGGTGCCGACGGCACGCCGCTGGAGTATCGGCTGTTCCGGCCGCCGACCGACGGCCCGCATCCGATCGCCGTGTACTTCCACGGCGGCGGCTGGGTGCTCGGCAGCGCCACGTCCGACGATCCGCTGTGCCGTTACCTGTGCGTCCACTCGAATTCGATCATCGTGTCGGTCAACTACCGCCACGCTCCCGAGGCACGCTTCCCCGCAGCTGCCGACGACGGCCTGGCAGCAGCGACGTGGATCGCCGACCACGGCGAGGAATTGGGTGGGATCCCGGGCCAGGTCGCCGTCGCAGGATGGAGTGCCGGCGCCAACGTCGCGGCGGTGACTGCACAGCAGGCGAAGCTCGCGGGCGGGCCGACGATCTCGGGTCAGGTGCTCCTCAACCCGGTCACCGACGGCACCACCGAGCGCCCATCACACACCGAGAACGCGGACGGCTATGGGCTGACGATGGCGGTCATGAACTGGTTCTGGGACCACTACTGCGACCGCGACGACCGCGCCGACCCCAAGGCGTCACCCCTCCTCGGCGACCTGACGGGTCTCCCGCCGGCGCTGGTCATCACCTGCCAGTTCGACCCGCTGCGTGACGAGGGCGACGCCTACGCCGCAGCGCTGGCCGATGCCGGCGTGTCGGTGCAGCACCTGCAGTGCCCCGGCCAGACCCACACCGCCGTGCCCGCCGTGGGTGCGATGATCACGTCCGAGTACGCCCGTGCCGCGATGGCCGACGCGCTGCGGTCATATCTGAGGACCGCGGCCAACGCCTGACCGGCATCCCGCCACGTGCGAAGCACCTCGTGCCACAACGCTGCTTCCGTGTTTGTGTGAGCGACAACGCACACGTTGGTCCTGCACGCTCACACAAACTCCAGCACGCGGTCGGTTCGGCGGATTGTGTGAGCGCACATCGGTGACGTCGATGTTCTCGCTCACACAAACAGGGGCGGGTGACGCCGCCGATCGCCTCGACCAGGCAACTCGGTGACAGCCCGTCGGTAGCGTCGGGGGGATGGCCTCGCTGACGCGTCATCGGCCTGCGCATGTGGCGCAGGGCACGTGGCGCAGCGGCGCGTTGCACGTGTGGGGCTGGAACGGCATCGACACCGCGCCGATGGCATGGCTGTACGGCGGGTTCCGCCATCTCGACGCCGACGGATTCCGCACCGGCTGGCACGACACGCCGGTCTCGTACGGCGCGATCGGGCGCATCAGCCTCGACATCGACGGCCGACCGTCGTTGCACGCATCGTCGGTCCAGCTCGATGCCATGGGCACCGCCGTCTGGTTGTCGGAACTGCCCGGTTCCGAGTTCCTGTCCGACTCGCTCGCGTGGTTCGCCCGGGTCGCCGAACTCGCTCGCCGTACCGTGTCGGCCGGGCGCATCACGCCGGTGATCGTGAACGAGGGCCCGTTCACCGTCGCCCGCTGGAAGCCGGTCACCACCGAGAAGATCGAGACCACCGTCGCCGCGCTCGCCACATCGATGCCAGCGATCTGCACCGCCGGATCCGGCGTCGCAACATCGACGATCTACGCCCAACTCGTCGACGGCATCGCCCGATCGTTCCTGTTTCAATACGGCTGGAAGGCCGACCTCGGACGACAACGCAAGCCCCAGGCGCAGGCGCTGCGTGCCGCGTTCGCAGCTCTGGCCAAGCCCGACCACGTCGTGCGCGGCGGCACTGACGAGTTCGACGACGCGGTGCAACAGCTACGTGACGAACTCGACCGTCATCAGCGTCGCCTCGCAGGCGAACCGGTCGTGATTCCGCGCCTCCGCCTCGTGATCTCCGATGACCCCGGCGATCCCTGGATCGTCCGACTCGAGCTCGTCGACGACCGCGACAGCGCCCGCTGGTGCAGCGCCAACGACGTGTGGGACTCCACCGACACGGCGATCGAGGTCGCGAAGGGCCCCCAGCACCTCGATCGCCTTCGCGAGCTGATCGGCGCCACCGCCGATCAGGTCAAGACGATCCCTGGCCTGGCCGACCTCACGCTCGAACACGAACCGACGCAGGTCGAACTCGACCTCGACGTCGCCGAGGACTTCCTCGACATCGCTCCCATCGAGCTGCAACGGATGGGGATCGAACTGATCGGCCCAGAACGGCTGATTCGCACCCGCGTGAGCATCAACGGCGAGGCCACCCCGTCGCCGGCCGACGACCGAAAGAAGCAGTTCGGCGCCGAGGCGCTCGTCGAATGGAAGATGGTGATCGGCGACGAGGAGATCTCCGAGGCCGAGATCGCCCGCGCCGCGGAGGCGGGCGCCACGTTGCTGCACACCGGCCACCGTTGGGTGCGCATCGATGCCGACGAGCTCCGCCGGAAGCGCGCCAAGCTGAACGATCTCCAGACCACCAGCGCTGTCGTCACTCCCATCGAGTTGCTGCGCCTGGCAAACGACGAGAGCCTCGGCGGCGGCACCGATGGCGCGAGCGTCGACCAGCCGGCGCCGTCGATCACGATGGGTGGTGGCTTCGACGAGTCGACGGATGCCGGCACCGACTGGGTCCGCAACCTGCTCGCCGGGCTGCCCGACGAGCGCCTCGACGAGACGCACGAGTCGGCCGAATTCGTCGGCGAGCTGCGTCACTACCAACGCCGAGCATTGTCGTGGCTGCAGTTCCTGGCCAAGCTCGGGCTGGGCGGCTGCCTCGCCGACGACATGGGACTCGGCAAGACAGCCACCACGCTTGCCCACCTCCTCGAACGCCCTGGCCCGCACCTGGTGGTGTGTCCGCTGAGCGTGGTGCGCAACTGGAGCCAGGAGGCGGCACGCTTCACCCCGAAGCTCGACGTCACGATCCACCACGGCGCGAATCGCACTCAGGGTCTCGGCGATGATTCGCTGTTCGAGACCGATCCGGATCGCCAGCTCGTCATCACCACCTACGGCTTGCTCCCCCGAGACCTCGAACACCTCGGCGACGTCGAGTGGTCGACCGTGGTGCTCGACGAAGCACAGATGGTCAAGAACCCGAACACCAAGGCAGCCCGGGCAGTGCGCCAGCTGCGCGCCCGGCAGAAGCTGGCCCTCACCGGCACACCGGTCGAGAACCGGTTGAGCGAGCTGTGGTCGATCCTCGACGCCGTCAATCCCGGCCTGCTCGGCAGCCTGCAGAAGTTCCGCGAGCGCTTCGGCACGCCCATCGAACGGCACGGCGACGCCGACGCCGCAGCGCGACTGCGCCACATCACGCAACCGTTCATCCTGCGACGCACCAAGGCCGACAAGCGTCTGCTTCCCGACCTGCCCGACAAGATCGAACAGATCGCCTACGCCAAACTCACACGCGAACAAGCGACGCTCTACCAGCAGGTCGTCGACCAACTCCTGGCCGACGCCGAGCAGGCCAAGGGCATGCGCCGCCGAGGACTCGTACTGGCAGCGCTGATGCGCCTCAAACAGATCTGCAACCACCCGGCACATGCACTCGGCGACGGCTCGCGTCTTGCAGGCCGATCAGGCAAGCTCACGCGCTTCGACGAACTGGTCACCGAACTCCTCGACGCCGACGAGCGCGCCCTCGTCTTCACGCAGTTCCGTGAGATGGGCGAACTGCTGCGCAGTCACGTCAGCGAGCAGTTCCACTTCGAGGCCCCGTTCCTGCACGGCGGCGTGTCGAGGACCGGGCGCGACCGGATGGTCGATGCATTCCAGGACGGCACCGGTCCCCCGCTGCTGCTCGTGTCGCTCAAGGCCGGGGGCACCGGCTTGAACCTCACGGCGGCCAGCCAGGTCATCCACTACGACCGTTGGTGGAACCCCGCCGTTGAAGACCAGGCGACCGACCGAGCATGGCGGATCGGCCAGAACCGGACGGTGAACGTCCACAAGCTGGTGTGCGAGGGCACCGTCGAAGAGCGCATCGGCGTGATCATCGACGACAAGCGCACACTCGCCGAGTCGGTCATCGGCACCGGCGAGGCCTGGCTGTCGGAGCTGTCGACCGACGACCTCCGCGACCTGGTCGTGCTGGAGATGGACTCATGAGTCGCCCACGCAAGCCGTTCGGCGCCAATCATCCCGGGCGGCTCCCGGCCACGATGATGAAGGTGCTCGCCGCCGAGATGAGCGATCCGTCGCGCCTTCGTCGTGGCAAGCAGTACGCGAAAGACGGCTCTGTGCTCGACATCGTGATCGATCCGGGCACCGCCACGTGCGAGATCCAAGGATCGCGCTCCACGCCGTACATCGCCGTCGTCACTGTCTCCCCGGGCGACGGCATGCCGCTGCGCCGCGACGTCACGTACACCTGTACGTGCCCCGACGACGACAACTGGGACGGCTACGCGTGCAAACACGTCGTCGCCACGATGTTCGCGCTCAGCGACGAGTTCCTCCTCGAGCCCGAACTGCTCGACGTCTGGCGCAATCGGGCGACCGACAGCGACGACGACAGCGACGACGACAGCGAGCCCGTCGCGGTCGGGTCCGAACGGGTGGGGCGGCACCTGCGCTTGGTGCGGCCGGGCGAGGGTGCGGCGCCGCCGCCGGAGCCCTCGCCGCCACGAGGGGACCCCCTCGCCGACCTGTTGGGCATCCCTGCAGGTACCCACCTGCCCGCGATCGACACGATCGAACGGGTCGAGCCGCAACTGCCGCGCTCGCGTGAGTTGGCCGGCGTGCTGCGCGACGCGCTGGGTCATCTGCGCATCGAGTGGGACTGATCTCCGAGAGACACGGCGAGATGCCCTCCACTCAGCGTGGGCGCACCCCTACACTCGGCGCATGGCCACCACCGCCGCCCAGGTTGCCGATGCGCTGCTGAACAACGTCGACCGAGTCGTGCGCGGCAAGCGCGACGAGATCCGCCTGGCGTTGTGCTGTCTGCTGACCGAAGGACACCTGCTGCTCGACGACGTACCCGGAACCGGCAAGACCAGCCTTGCGAAGGCAATCGCCAACTCGATCGCCGGCTCGTGGACCCGTGTCCAGTTCACCCCGGACCTCCTCCCGACCGACATCACGGGCGTGATGGTCTTCGACCAGCGAACCAGCACCTTCACGTTCCGCGATGGTCCGGTGTTCACCAATGTGCTGATCGGTGACGAGATCAACCGGGGCAGCCCCAAGACCCAGTCGGCCCTGCTCGAGGTGATGGAGGAACGCCAGGTCACCACCGACGGTGTGAGCCGACTGGTCCCCCGTCCGTTCTTCGTCATCGCCACGCAGAACCCCCGCGACTTCCAGGGCACGTTCCCATTGCCCGACGTGCAACTCGACCGGTTCGCGATGCGGCTGACGCTCGGTTACGCGGACCCCGACACCGAGGTGTCGATTCTCGAGGGGTTCCATCGTCACCGCTCCGGAGACGACCTCGAACCGGTCACCGACCCGGCCGAACTCGACCGGGCGATCTCGGAAATCGATGCCTTGAGCGTCGTCACATCGATCCATGAATACATCGTCAAGATCGCGAATGCGACCCGGATTCATCCCGACCTGCGCCTGGGCGTGTCCACGCGAGGGACGCTGACGATGCTGCGGGTCGCCCGCGCGTTCGCTGCGACCGACGGTCGGGACTACGTGACGCCCGACGACGTCAAGTCGGTTGCTGCACCGGTGTTCACCCATCGCATGGCACTCACTGCGGAGGCCGAATTGCGAGGGGCGCGGCTCGAGTCCGTACTGGCCGACATCATCGACGACATCCCGGTGCCGCGTACGCGAGAAGGCTGAGCGTGCTCACCCGGTCAGGCCTCGGCGCAGTCCTCACCGCCTTGGTGCTGGCGATCGTCGGCTGGTGGTGGAACTACGAGGAGATCGTGGTCGCCGCGTTCGCTGTCGGTGCGGTGCTTCTGATCGCGGTGTGGGTGTCCCAGCGACCGTTGCGTGCCGACGTGACTCGCCGACTGCAGGCGGTGAGAGTTCCACGTGGTGACCCGATCCGGGTCAGCTATCGCGTTCGCAACGCAACCCGATTCCGTTCGGGGCGTGCGACGATCATCGACCGATGCGACGATGCGGAGGCCCGGGTGGACGTCGCACCGGTGGCGTCGGATTCCGAGCACACGGTCGAGGGTGGTATCCCGACGCGCCGCCGCGGCGTGTTCGATGTGGGCCCGTTCGAAATCGAGCGGATCGACCCGTTCTGGCTCACCGTTGGCCGGCGCCGCGACAGCACGACCGCATCGGTGATCGTTCATCCGAAGATCTACGACCTCGTCGGCCCTCACGGTGCCGTTCGTGTCGTCGAGAACGAGTCGGTGCTTCGGCGTGCCACGGCGGACCCGATGTCGGGATTCGTGGCGATGCGCGAGTACGTGGCCGGTGATGACCCGCGGATGATCCACTGGCCGACGACCGCTCGAACCGGCACGTTGATGGTGCGCGAACACGTCGAGGTGCGTCGGCCGGAATTCACCGTCGTGCTCGACACCGCTCCGTCGGCGGGCACACCGGACGACTTCGAGGAAGCAGTGGACGTTGCGGCAACCCTGGCGGTGCACGCGATCCGCACCGGGCTCGACGTGGTGGTGCGCACGACCGATCAGGACCACGCCGGTCGCCCGACACCGCTGGTCACCGACTCATCCGTGCTCGACCTGTTGACGCCGGTACAGCAGTCCGACGACCAATCGCTGCTGCCCGTTGCCGCGTTGTTCACCGGAGGATTCGATCAGACGTCCGTCGTCTTCGTCACCGGCCCGATGGGACCGTCGAGTCGGTTCGCGTCGTCTGAGCGGATGTCGATCGTACGAATCGGCGAGGGCGCGCTCGGTGGGCCCGGAATCGTTCTTGCTGCGACGGACGCCCCGGAGTTCGTTCGACGGTGGCGGGCGTGGGGCGGTTGACCATGTGGAAGTCGTCGTCATGAGCCACGACCAGACAGCGACCACCGACGCTCGGCTCGTCCGGGCGCGCATCGTCGTGATCTCCGTCGGGTTCGCGCTGGTCGGCGCTGCGTCCGGCGACATCTTCGACCGCGCGGAGTGGACACTCGTCGTCGCACCGCTGTTCGCTGCTGTGGTTGCGCTGCCACTCGTGGGCCGACCGGCGCTCGCTCGTCTCGCTGGAGCGATCTTCTCGGTGTTGCTCGCAGTCACCGTCACGGTCAACGTCGCCAGCGGCACCTCAGGTGACATTCTCCGGGCCTTCTCCTCAGGGGTTCAGGGTCTGCTGTCGACGGACTGGCCCAGTCCGCCGTTGCCCGAACTGCTCGGAAGTGTTGCCGCAGCGCTGGCCACGCTGTGCGCACTCAGTGCCGAGATCGTCACCCGACGGCGCTTCCATCTGCTCGGGCTGCTTCCGTTGCTGGTCGCCTACCTCGGCGTCGTCGCACTCAGCGCGCCGCACGGCGTCACGTGGATCTGGCTGATCGGCATCGCCGCGGTATCGATCACGTTCGCGCTGTTGCGTAATGACGGCACGCTTGGCGAACGCATCGTGCTGCTGCGCGGCGAGCGCCGCCTGATTCCACTGCTCATCGCAGCGACGGTCCTGGTCGTGCTCATTGCCGTCCCGGTGTCACTCGATGTCCGCGCTGATCCCAGGCGCAACGATCCCGCACAGCAGACCGCACCGTTGCTCGATCCGATCGAGGCGACCCTGGCGCTGCGATCCCTCGACCCACCGAGGGAACTGCATGTGGTGACGCCGGCCGGCACCGACGGGCTTCCCCTGCGCTGGCGAACTGCCGCCTTGACGAGCTACGACGGTCGACGCTGGTCACCGAGCCTGACCCTGCGCCCCATCGGGTCCACACTCGGTCCGGCGAACGAGCCGACCATCGATGCCGATGTCAGCTTCCTCGACGACAACCTGACGCTGGTCCCCCTTGCCGGGCCCCCGGTCGTTGTCGACGCCGCGGTCGAGACCGACTCGGATCGTACGGTGGTCCGTCTGGCCGAGCGCCCGTCGCCCGGCGATGTGATCGGCGTGGTGACGAACGCACCGGCGACGTCGAGCGACGCCGTCGATGTCGGCGCGGCAGCCCGCCTGGTCGACGAGAGCACCTCAGGATTCACGCAGCTCGCCGAGGGGCTCGCCGGCGACGGCACCCGGCTCGAACAGCTGAGTCGCCTCGAGACCACGCTGCGCGAGGACTTCGTGCTCGACAGCGACGTGCAGGGCGGCGGGCTCGAGCAGGCGCTGATCGATCGCTTCCTCCGCGACACGCAGCGCGGCACGCAGGAGCAGTTCGCGACCTCGTTCGTACTGCTCGCACGGTCACTCGGTATCGAAGCCCGAGTTGCCACCGGGTTCGTCGCGGGAGGCGACAGCCAGACCGTTGTCGGACCGGCAGGCGAGGCTGTGGTGTTGAGCTCTGCCGATGCCGAGGTGTGGCCGGAGATCCAACTCGGCGACGGGAGTTGGCTCGCCTACGACCCGGTGCCCGACGATGAAGCCGATGACGGCGCTCCGCCACCGCCAGAGCCCCAGGTCCAGACGCCTGCCGCTCCGCAGCCTCCGATTGCGCCGCCGCCCGAGACGGAGAGCGATACGAGCGACGACGACGTCGTGGCGGACACCGCCTCCGAGGGGGCCTTCTCGACGGCGCTGACGTTCGCGATCCGAGGCGGGGTCGCGTTGGCGGTGGTCTTGCTCCCCGTGCTCATCGCGGCCGGCGCGATCATTGGAGCGAAGCACCTCCGGCGCAGACGGCGACGACGCGCGCCTGATCCGGTCGAGCGCATCCGGGGCGCGTGGGCATCGGCAACCGACGCGCTCGTCGATGCCGGACTCGACATCGGCCGATCGACCACGAACTCCGAGATCGCCATCACCGGCGCCCCGGTGGTTCCCGACGCCGCGACCCAGCTCCGGCGTCTCGCGACGCTGTCGAGTTCCGCAACGTTCGGGACACCGCGCCATCCGGACGTCCTCGCCCAGGATGCCCTCTCCTGTCTCGGCTCCGTCGAGGGATCGGTCTTGTCGATGCGCACCCGGTGGCAGCGGTTGCGCTGGCGACTGAGCCTGCGCTCGCTTCGGCCCGCGACTCGGTCACCCGTCACCGAGTGACGGGCTGCACCGTCACGGCTGCGTTGACGGGCTGGTCGTCGGGCTGGTCGTCGGGCTGGTCGTCGGGCTGGTGGTCGTGGTCGGAATCGACGCCGTGATCGTCAGCGTCGCTCGCGGCGATGTCGTCTCGCCGTCGGTGACCTCGTAGGTGATCACGAATGTTCCGGGAGTCGGCGCCAGGACCGACAGCCGGAGACCACTCCGGTCGATGACGACCCCACTCGGATCGAGGAACGTCGCGTCGACGATACGCGGTACTGGGCCGTCAGGGTCGCTTGCTTGCAGGTCGACACTCGCAGACGTTCCGACCGTCACCGAGATCGATTGGTCGCTGACGATCGGCGGCTGATTCGCTGCGGGGCCAGTGACGGTCACCGTGGCAGGCGCTGAGACGCCGCCCTCGACGTCGCGGATGCGATACGTGAACGTCGCGACGCCTTCTCCGTCGCCTCGGTTGACGACGACACGAGTGTCGGACTCGAGCGTGACCGTTCCGCTCCCGCCGCCGGAGAACGTCAACGTCGACGGGAGCAGCTCGGTGATCACGAGTTGTCCACCGGAGTCGGAGTCATTGTCGTTGGCGACAAGATCGACGCTGCGAATGACGTCGTCTCGCACATCAACGCTGTCGACGTTCGCGACCGGCGGGCGGTTGACAACGGCGACCGACACGTTGACCACCGTGGTCAACCCGCCCGGGTCGGACACCGTTGCCGCGAAACTCGACGGCCCCAACGCCGTGCTCAGTGCCGGGCTGATCACGAGGCGGGTGGGCTCGCGCGTCACCCATGCCGGGGCGCCCGAGATGGCCGTGATCGTCAGAGATTCGGCGTCCGTGGCAAGATCGGTGACCGGGACGATGATCGGTTCGGCGCGGAACACGTTGATCGACTTCGCCGCCCCGACGGGTTCTTGGTTGACGTCGATCGTCACACGACCGTTGGCTCGCAGCCGACAGGAGTTCACGACCGAGTAGCTGATGGTCACGTTGCCGTTCTCGCCGTCGGGGGGCGTGTAGACGCCATTGGCGAACCCGGGCGGTCCGACGACGTCGACGATCGTGCCATTCGAGCCGTACGTGCGGAGATCGACGGCGATGGGCTGTCGGTAGCCGGTCTGCAGGAAGCCGTTCTGCGCGGTCGGCGACGATTCCGAGCACGGACGCACGTCGATGCGCAGCGTGGCGGTGTCGGTCAGCTCACCATCGCTGACCTGATAGGTGATCAGGCCGACCCCCGACGCCCCCGGCGATGCCGTGAAGCTGATCGACTTGTTGGCATTCAACGACGTCGAGCCGAGGGAGCCGTCGGCGGCCGACACGATCGTGACCGCGAGCGGATCGCCATCGGGATCGGTGTCGTTGATCAACACGCCCACGGTCACCGAACCGCCGTTGACGACCTCGTCGACGTCGTCGCGAGCATCGGGAGGACGGTTGAGGGGCGGTTGCACGGTCAAGAGGATGTTCGACGTCGCCGTGAGGCCCCGGCCGTCGCGGATCGTGTAGCTCGCGACGACCTGGCCGACGAAGCTGGTCGGCGCCGAGATCGTGACGACCGATCCCGCCAACGTCACCGTCGCGTCACCGGACACGCGGGTCGCCGACACGACCGACAATCCACCCGGTGTCTCGTCAGGGTCGGTGTCGTTGGCAAGCACGCTGAACTGTTGAGGCGTCGCCGGCCCGAAGATGGTGAGGGAATCGGCGACTGCAATCGGCGCCTGATTGGCGCGCTCGGTGACGGTCACGCGGAGTCGGCCGAGTGAGACTGCGCCCTCGGCGTCGGCCACCTGGTAGTTGATCGTCGCGTTGCCCGTCTCGGCGCCCGCAACGAAGGTGATGACTCGACCGCTGCGCGTCGCCGAGCCCAGCACTGGAGCGGTGGACGACACCAACTCGAGGTCGGCGTTGGCCCCGTCGGGATCGCGATCGTTGTTGAGCACGTCGATCGACGCCGTCTGGCCGATCTCGACTGTCAGGGCATCGAGATTCGCCTGCGGCGGCAGATTGGTGATCGCCGGTTCCCGCACGGACACGATGATCGACGCCGACGCGGTGAGGCCGCGGGCGTTCGTCACCTCGTAGGTGCACCTGAACGCGCCCGACCGCCCGAGCGGCGGGTCGAACCGGACCTGCGCGTCGGCGGTGACGGTGGCGTCGCCACCCGACGGGCATCCAGGTCGGCCGGCAAGCGTCGGACGGCCGCCCGACGGGTCGCCGTCATTGCGCAACACATCGACAGTCACGGGCACGTCGACGTAGGTGAACGTCGAATCGTCACGGGCGAATGGCGGCTCCGCGAGCGGTTCAGGGAGGACGGTGACCGTCACGTCGCCGACGACCTCGTGGCCGTTGCCGTCGCTGACGGTGTAGGTGAAGCGAGCCGTTGCCTGGCCTTCTTCGTCGACGAGCGGCGCGGGAGAGAACTGGATCTTCTCGCGACTGAACACGATTGCCTGTCCAGCGCCGTCATCCGGCTGGCTCACCGAGACCACCGTCAACGGGTCGCCGTCAGGATCGGAGTCGTTGGCGGTCACGTCGACGACGACCGCTTGTCCGACGACGACCTTGTCGGTGTCCGCTGTGACGACGGGGGGTCGGTTGGGCTCGACATCGTCGATCACACCCACGAGGACCGAACCCCGCACCACGTGGCCGTAGCCATCGTCGACCGAATACGCAAACGGCGCCAACGCCGCGGCGCCCGCGCGCGCGGTGATGGCCAGTTGGTCACCCTCCACCGCGATCTCGACCCCAGGAGGAAGCGGCTCGATGACCGCCAACGTGAGCGTGTCGCCGTCGGGATCGGAGTCGTTGACGAGCACCGGCACCGGGGTGGTCACATCGCGACGCAGGCGAACCGCATCGGGCCGAGCCACAGGCGGGCGGTTGGGGTCGCCGGCTCGTGCCACCTCGACACGTACCTCGATGTCCTCACCCACCGCCTCGAGCGCGTCGACGGGCCGGTAGGTGAACACCGCCGTACCCTCGAACCCTTCGGTCGGAGCGAATCGGAGCGCAGGGAGGCCGGACGGTCCGATCGTTTCGGTGACCTCCCCCAACGTCGCCTGACCGACGCTCTGCGGAGGCGAGAAACCTCCGAGGCGCAGCGCGTCCCGTTCCGGATCGACGTCATTGAGCAGCACGTCGACGATGACGGGGACCCCCGGTCCGGTTTCGGCGGTGTCGGCAACACCGACCGGTGCCTTGTTCGTCGAACCGGGCGCCAGCAACTCGATGATCACCGACGCCGACGCGGTGGTGCCGTTGCCGTCGACGATCGTGTAGTCGAACTCGTCGATGCCCACGTAGCCAGGCTCAGGCGTGTACACGACCGTGGTGGCGGTGCCGATGTCGACCGAGCCGTGGCCCGGTGTTCCAACCGCCGAGACGGCGATCGCCTCACCGTCGGGGTCGTAGTCGTTCACCGTCACCTGCACGGGAACCGAGGCGCCTGATCGTGCCGTCACCGGATCATCGACGGCGATCGGTGGATCGTCGACGCCGTCGTCGTCTGGTTCGCGGACGTCGGGTTCGCTGGCAGCACGGTCGTCCGCACCGGTGGCGGCCTGACCCGGCTCACCGGATTCGGCGACGTCCCCGTCGTCGCCGAGCACCAGGATTCCCTGCGCGTTCTTGTCGATGGCTTGGATGCCCCACGGATTCACTCCCCACACGAAGTCCCCGGAGACGTCGTCGACCCAGACGAGATCGACCGTCGCCGTGACCGCCAGTTCGGCGTCGGCGCCAACCGACACCCGCTCGTCGAACATCTCCCGGGAGCGCCAGTCGAAGCGCACGACCGAGCTCGGGCCGCGGCGGACGACCGCTGCCGCCTCGCCGGCGATCGCCAGGAAGTCGCCGCCATCGAGGTCGAGACCTGGCACGACCGAGGTCTCGTCGATCCCGTCCTTCGAGACGCACCACAGCTCGTCGTTTGCACCAACCCAGCCGCAGTCGTTGGAGGGGCCGGGCACCTGCGCCAGGATCTCGCTGGGGTCGGCATCCGTGTCGAGGATGAGCCAGTCGCCATCACCGAGACGGGCGCGTGCACCCGACACGTCGAGCACGAGCGGCAGGTTGCCAACCAGGGACAGCACGGCCCGGTCATCGACGCCGAGCGGGGTTCGCTGAGCTGTCAACGACGTGGTCCGTACCAGGTCGCCATTGACCAACGACCAGATCGAACCGTCGGGCGCCACCTGGGTCGCATCGCCGGCATCGACCGGAAATGAGATCGGCTCGCCGTCAGCGGGAACCACATTGGCCTCGTCCTCGTCTGGATTGACGACCACGAGGCCGGCTTGGCCAACACCCGACAGGGCCCGTCCGGCGCCCAGAGCCGACAGACCGAACGGCGTTCCGAGCCTGAGGTCGACCGAGTCGATGGCGCGTGCTTCGGCGGTGGTGTCGTTGAGCACGAACGCGCCTGGACGGCCCTCGGCGACCGACAACTGCTCGTCCTGGGTCCCCGCTTCGAGGCTCGCCAGTGCTCGGCCGCCGTACCCGTCGATCAGCACCACACGTCCCGTCCGCTGGTGCACGAACCATCCCGTTGCCCGCGCCGTTGCAGCATCGACTGCCTCGAGGCCGTCCGAGCGAACAATCACGCTCACAGCGAACAGCGTCAACAGCGTCGCGGCGATTGCAGCGACGGCTTGACGCCAGGTCACAGTCGACAAAGTCACGAGCACCTCAACGTTCGGGCGAGTTGGCGGAAACTCACCCTTGGGTATCGGCGGAACTCCCGACGAACTTGAGGGCCAGGAGGTACCTATCTCACGGATCGACGACGGCGTCGCGCCCATCCCCAGGGCGAGCGGGGGGTCGGCCCGTCGGCGACGTCGGTCACACGCTCGACGGCCCATGGCCGGTCGGTGATGTCCGATGTCGGCCGAAGCGCCGTCAGCACGTCGACCTCGCGGAGCCGTCCCGCGAGACCAGCGGCGCCGATCCCTGCGCCAAGCGCCACGGCGACTCGCTGTGGTGCCCGCAGGTCGTGACTCGGGAACGGGGGATACGGTTCGTCGAGGACGCGAAGCCGGGCATCGAGTTCGGTCGTCCGATCAACCGTTGCGAGCGCCAGAGCGGCGACACGCGCCACCTCCTGGGCCAGGGTCTGTTCATCGAGGATCTCGTCGAGGTCGGTCACCCCGGGCAGGCGGGTTGTCGCCGCCAGGCCGGGGTGTTCCCGGCCGTCGCATTCGATGGTGGCTGCGGCGACGGGCAGGCGATCGAAGATCGACACCCAACAACGTTCGGCTGAGGCGTCGCGGCGCGCGATCGTGACGTCCCGATCGAGTGTGCGTTCCAGCGACAACGGCGCCGGCTCGATCGTCACATCGACGAAACCCGCTCGTTCGACGAGCTCCTGGAGCCACCAGGCGCGTTGGTGATCCCATCGGAGCGCAAGCATCCAACGGCGCGCGTCGAGGTCGACCAACATCGTCGAGGTCACCCCGAGATCATCGGCCAGCCGATGTCGCAGTTGGTTGAGTTCTGCCGCGGAACGACCGGTGACATCGGTGCGTTGCAGCGTCGATCCGGGCGGGAACCAGGCGACACGAGTCGGAAGCGCGACGTCTCCGAGTCGCCCCCTCGCTCTGACGAGTGCGTCCAGCACGTCGGCTGCGTCCTCGAACCTCGAGATCGGCACCTCGCAGACTGCGGCGGCCCGACGGGGCTCGTCCTGGGCCAGCCTGACCCCGCGAATCACCGTCGAGGTGATCTCCAAACCGAGGCCATCACCGCGTCGAACCGTCATGCCACACCGTCCGGCGCCGTAGGGAGAGCTGGTGGTGTCGCGGTCGCAGCGAGCAGCGGCACGATGTCACCCTCGACGACCAGCACGCCGCGATGAGGTCCGGGGTCGACCATCCCGAGCCCCAACGAGACCTGCACCAGGTCTCCGTCAGACGGTTCAGGACGCAGCAGGACTGCATGGCGGAAACGCTGCAGCGGTCTCGACCAGTGACCGGGCGCGCCGAGGTCGTCGGCGCGCCCGGCGACGACAACGATCACTTCGTCGTCGCGCAGCGCACCGAGCCGCTCGAAGTCCGGTCCATCGAGGCGATCGGCATCGTCCACCAGTACCAGACGGCGACCGCCTGCGGCCGTGGCCCGATCGACCCACGCGCTCACATCGGCCGACCCCGAGGGACGGTCGAGTCCCCCCACCTCTGCGAGCGGGCCGCCGCGCGGAGCGACCGCGAAGACCGCCAACTCAGGATCGACGGACGCAGCCGCCCGCGCGAACGCGGTGAGCACCGACGATCGGCCGGAGCCGGGAGGCCCGGCCACGATGACGTTCTCGCCGAACGGCACGACACTCAGGGCTGGGCCCGCGTCGCGGACATCGAGGCCGACCGGGACCGAGATGGCGTCGTCACCCAGCTCGGCCGCTGCGATCACCTCGTCGATACCGATCACACCGGGAAGTCGGTCGATGCGCTCGACCGGTCGATGACGAGCGGGCTCGACACCGAGACCGGCCACCGACACCGCCAAGGACGCCGGGGGTGAAACGACCTGCAACTCGGTTGCGTCGTCGGGACGCACCGCACGTCCGGGCACGAAATCGGGGACGTCCGACGACGTGAGACCGAACGTCGCATAGGCCACCGGGTCGTCCAGTCGCATCACGAGCCGGTCGGGGATCTGTGTGGCCAACGATCCGGGGACTGCTCGGTCCTGCTTCGCAGTCAGCACCGCGCAGATGCCGTGCGGGGGTCCATCCCTGATGACGCGCTCGAGGTCGGGCCACACCTCGTGGAGATCGCGCCGCTCATCGAGGCATTCGCGCAAGGCGCCGACGTCGTCGACCAGGATCACGATGACGGGCTCAGCCGCCGGCCCGGCGGCGCGATCGCCAGATTCGAGGGCCCTACCGGTTCGCCGGTCGAGTTCGACCGACAGATGAGCGACGAGGCGAGCGACGCGGTCGAGTTCATCGCTGCGCACGACAGCACCGACGTGCGCCATCTCGTCGAGCGGCGCGAGCGCATCGGTGTCGGCGTCGATGCCGTAGATGTGCACGTCGTCGGCCGAGAATCGCTGCGCCACCCCGAGCGCCAGCGTGACGAGCAGCGATGACGTGCCGGCACCCGAGTTGCCGTACACCAGCAGACTGCCGTCCGCACCGGGCGTCCACCAGACGGGAATCTGACGTTGCTCGTCGGGGAGATCGAGCAATGCGAACGGGACGGCGTCGCCCGGATGCGCCGCAGCGAAACCCTCCCACGCCAACTCGTCGGGGAGCGGGTCGGGGCAGGGCCGTCGCTGCTCGCTCTGGCCGAGCACGTGGGCAGCGCCCGCGATGGCCGACACGAGTCGGGTGAGGTCGGTGCCACCATCGTCGGTGACACCCGAGTCGGCGTGTCGAAGCAGCCGCTGTTCGAGCGACCACGGCTCGCGGGCGACCACGAACGGTCGAACATCGGCGCGGCGAGCGTTTCCGGCGTGGGCGTCAGCGGCAGAGAACCCAGTGCAGTACGCCGACTGGAACGCGATCAACTCACCGCCACCGAGGCGGGCATACGCCCGGCCTGGGACACGACGACGAAGCCGTGCGGCATCGTTCGTGCCGATGACATCGAGTGAATCTCCGTCGTCGTGGAGGCGCAGTGCGATGCGCAACTCCGTGGTCGCCCTGATCCGGTCGTCGACAGCGCCGCCAGGTCGCTGCGTGGCGAGGACCATGTGTAGACCGAGGCTGCGGCCGCGCTGCGCGACATCGACGAGGGATGTCAGGAACTCGGGGAGCTCCGCGGCGACCGGCGCAATCTCGTCGACCACGAGGACGAGGCATGGCAACCGCGGCAGGTCGGTGAGTTGCTGGTACTCGTCGAACGACGCGGCACCGGCAGCACGCAAGATGTGCTCGCGGTGAAGCAACTCCGCTCGCAGGCATCGCAACAGGCGACCGGCACGGCGTCCGGCAAGATCGGTCACCAGCCCAACCGTGTGCGGCAGCGAGCTGCATGCGCCGAACGCCGAACCGCCGGTGACGTCGACGAGCACGAAGTTGATGTCGTCGGGCGGCATCTCTGTCGCGAGGCCGACGACGAGGCTGCGCAGGAGTTCCGACGTGCCCGCTCCCGCCGTCCCGGCGATCAGCGCGTGGGGACCGTCGGCGACGAGATCGAGCTGGAGCGGCCCGCGATCATCCATGCCGATCGTCACCGTCGCTCGGTTCCCGCGCCGACGGCTCCAGCGGTCGACGATGTCGTCCGTCGAGGGGTCGTCGAGACCGAGCAGCGCCAGTAGGGGCACCACGGACGGGAGATTCGTGTCCGATACCGTCGGGACGTCGGGGTCGTCGAGCGATGCCAGCCGCCGCGCCGCCGCACGAGCGCGTGGCTCGGAGAGTCGAAACGGCACGACGCCGTCGATTCGCCGACGATCGAGCAGATGATCGACCGCCGCGACACCGTCGGGGTGCTCGGTGATCACGGTCGTGCAGACGGCCGGAACATCCGCAGCATCGGTCGTGATGGCCACGAACCGCAACGGGATCGCCGGGTCGGAGAACACGATGCGCAGCGGTGCGTTGCGTTCACGCCACCAGCTCGGTTCATCGACCACCACCAGCGTCACATGAGTCGACGACGTTGGCCGATCGGGTTGTTCCCATCCTCGACGTACTGCGGCCGCCCACGCGGCCACTTCTTCGACCGTGCGGAAAATGCGCGCATCTCCGCCGACGCGGGCATGCGGCAACCACTTCACCCAGTCCCACTGGTGAACGCGTTGAGACGACGACAGCACCACCATGTCGAGGTCGGCCGGCCCGTGGGTGACCGCGGCTTCGACGAGCAACGCGCTCACGACGGAACGAGCGAACTCGGTGCCGCCCACCACCCCGAGGCCGCGTTCGCCGAGAAAGTCGACTTCTGCGGGTACCAGGATCGTGGGTCCGATCATGTTCACGATCGACTGCGCCGTCGACGGCGAGGTCGCCGAGCGGTGGAGCTCCGGCGACCAGGGGAGGTCGGCCAGGCCGAGCGGGAGCCGGAAGACATCGGGATGGCCAGGTCGACGCTGCCAGAGTTCGGATGACGCGGTGTCGGCGAGTTCGATCGCCCTCGCGATGTCCGGCTGAGCCGCCCGAGCGCGCGCCTGCGTCTCACGATGCCGCTCGCGGGCGGCGGCGCTGAATGCACTGGTCGCCTGACGGTCGGTGCGGCTCGAGTTGTCGCCGTCGCGACTGCGACTGCGTCGCTCGGACCACCAGTTGGCGCCCGCCAACCGCAGGGTGCCGCCGACCGTTCCAGCTCCGTCGGGCACCTCGAGCGGCTCGAAGTCGGGTGGAGCAGCACGGCGCGGCGGCCGGTTGAACGAGGCGACGCCGTCGATGGGAACACTGACGGAGCGATGACCGGTCGGCGTCTCAGCGCGCGGGTCGCGACGGCCGAGAGCAAACACGCGGCCTCCGACGTCGAGCAGCCCGGTCTCCCATCTGGTGGCCGACGCCACCGAAGCCCCGTCAAGGCGGGCGCCTGCGGTTGAACGAACATCGATCGTGCCGTCGCCTGCGACGTCGAGTTCCAGCATGGCCTCGTCGACCGGCGCAAGGTCGAGTTCAGCTGCGCTCAGGCGCCGGCCGACGCCGATTCGGTAACGACCCGGCGTCAGCCAACGTCGTGTACCAGAGCCCACGCCCGCGACTTGGATCAACTCGACGATGCCGTCGATCGGAGCCGGTTCGAGGTCGTCGACGGTCGAGATGATCGAACCCATCAGCACCCCGGCCGTGTCGAGCGCCGTCACCGCTGACACGGCGCGGTGGTCGACGTACACCACCGCCGGGGCGGGACGTCCGGTCACCGTCTCGACGAGGTCGCCGAGCGTCACTTCCTGTCGGTGTGATCCGATCGACACTTCTGCGTCGCCGTTGGGTGTTCGCAGGACCACATCCATGTTGCGCCGACACTAGATCTGTTCCGGCCTCCGTGCGCCGATCAGTCGTCGAAGACCGAGGGCCGCTGGCCGAACACGGCGACCGCTTGGCGCAATGGCACCAGATCGCTGCCACCGCGGCGCCCTTCGGCGGCAGCGATCGCATGCCGTGCGATCTCGCGGGCGTGGTCGAGTTCGGCGCGGAGTCGGGCGTTCTCGATCTCGAGGTGCATCACCCGCCGGATGCCCTCGAGGTTCATGCCCGCGTCGGTGAGTTCGGAGATGCGCTTCAAGATGGCGATGTCGGCGTCGCTGTACCGCCGGTTGCCGCCATCGGTACGAGCTGGGGTGACCAGACCCCGGCGCTCGTAGATGCGCAGCGTCTGAGGATGCATCCCAGCGAGTTCCGCGGCCACCGAGATCACATAGACCGCCCGCGTCTCGGATCGTTCGTTCTCGTGTGTGGTCATGCCAGTGAACTCCTCGGATTCACCGTAGTCGCCGCGGCCAGCTGCTCGATCGCCTCACGTTGTGCGTCGGTCAGGTCGGTCGGGACGTGCACGTTCACGGTGACGATCAGATCACCCGTGTGCTTCGAGGTCTCGATCCCCTTGCCGCGCACCCGGTGCCGGCTTCCCGTCTGGGTACCGGGCTTGAGTCGCAACGTGACACGGGGCCCGTCCAAGGTCGGAATGTCGATGTCGCCACCCAGCGCTGCTTCGGCGACGGTGACCGGGACCGACACGGTGAGGTTGTCACCGCTTCGGCCGAACAGGGGATGCGGTGTGACCCTGAGTTCGACGAGCAGGTCGCCGGCGGGGCCGCCGTTGCGGCCCGGCCCGCCGCGCCCCTTGAGGCGAATGGTCTGTCCGTCCTTCACCCCGGGGGGGATGCGGGTCTTGACCTCACGTTGACGCTTCTCCTGCCCGGTGCCGCGACACGTCGGGCAGGGGTCTTCGATCCGACTTCCCTGGCCACCGCACACTCGGCACGGCGCCGAGAACGAGAAGCCCCCCTGGTTGTCGTCGACCACGCCGCGACCGCCGCAGGCCGAACACATCACCGGCGACGTACCGGGCTTGGCGCCGGACCCGTGACAGGTCGAGCACTGCGCATCGGTGGTGAGGAAGAGCGTGGTGGTGATGCCGTGGACGGCATCTTTGAAGTCGACCGTCAGCTGTGCAGTGATGTCGGCACCGCGACGCGGCCCGACACCGGACGCTGCCCCGGACCGACCACGTCCCTGTCCGGCGCGTCCGAACATCGAACCGAACAGGTCACCGAGGCCGCCGTCGCCACCCATGTTCTCGACGTTGAACGTGAAGCCGCCGGGAGCACCGCGGCCCCCGGTTGCGCCCATGCCCGACATCGGGCCCATTGCTCGGACCTCGTCGTACTCCTTGCGTTTGGCGTCGTCACCGAGCACGTCGTAGGCGTTTGCGAGGTCCTTGAACTTCTCCTCGGCGGCGGCATCGCCAGGATTCTTGTCGGGGTGCAGATCACGCGCGAGCTTGCGATAGGCCTTGGTGATCTCCTTGGCCGTCGCGCCCTTGTCGACGCCGAGCGTCTGGTAGTAGTCCTTTTCGAACCATTCGCGTTGTGCGCTCATGGGAAATCACCTCCTCGTCGATTCGTCGCCGGTCGCTCAGTCCCTCGTCTTGACCATGGCGGCTCGAAGCATCTTGCCCTTCCAGGTGTAGCCGCTGCGCAGTACCTCGGAGACGATCGGCTCGCCACCATCACCCGGCTCGTGCGCCACCGCCTCGGCGAACTCCGGATCGAATGGTTGGCCCTCGAGGTCCAACGCCTCGAGGCCGTGCTTCTTCAGCTCGACCAACATCTGGTTGAGCAGTGGTCCGACCTCGTCCGGATGTCGGACGAACGCCGCCTCGGCGGCATCGAGCACCGGCAACAGCGCTTCGGCGAGTCGACCCGAGGCCCGGTCGGCCTCGGCGAGCGACTGCGCGGCAGACCGCTTGCGGTAGTTGTCGAAGTCGGCCTGGATGCGCTGCGCCATTCCCTTGTATTCCTCGCGTTCGGCAAGGAGTACCGGGACGTCGACGTCGGAGAAGTCGATCTCGCCCACGATGAGGTCGAACTCGTCGGTGTCATCGCCTTCGTCGCCCTCGAGTGGCTGCATCGAATCGGCGATGTCGCCGATCTCGGCGCCGCGTTCGAGCCCGCCGTCGGGCGCCGCGGCCGAGGGGTCACGGGGCTCGGGTGGATCGACCATGTCGCCGTCCATGGCCAGGTCAGGCCTTCTCGTCGTCGTCGACGATCTCGGCATCGACGATGTCGTCGTCGTTCACCGAACCAGCTCCGGTGTCCTGGCCCGACGCTGACGTGCCATCGGCGCCCGAGTCTCGAGCGGCAGCCTCGTACAGCTTCTGACTGAACGCCTGGCTCGCCGACATCAAGGTGTCGGTCGCTGCCTTGATGGCGTCGGTGTCGTTGCCCTCCATCGCCTTCTTCAGATCGGCGAGCGGCTGCTCGACAGCCTCCTTCTCCTCGGCCGAGACCTTGTCGCCTTGCTCACGCAACACTTTTTCGGTCTGGTACACGATCGAGTCGGCGTTGTTGCGGACTTCGGCCTCGTCGCGGCGCTTGCGGTCGTCCTCGGCATGTGCCTCGGCGTCCTTCACCATCTGTTCGATGTCGTTCTTGTCGAGCGTGGACTGCCCGGTGATCGTCATCGACTGTTCCTTGTTGGTCGCACGGTCCTTGGCCGACACGTGGACGATGCCGTTGGCGTCGATGTCGAAGGTGACCTCGATCTGCGGCACGCCACGCGGGGCGGGCGGCAGGTCGACGAGCTGGAACTTGCCGAGGGTCTTGTTGTAGCTGGCCATCTCGCGCTCGCCTTGGATCACGTGGATCTCGACCGACGGCTGGCTGTCCTCCGCGGTGGTGAACACCTCGGTGCGCTTGGTGGGAATCGTGGTGTTGCGCTCGATGAGCTTGGTCATCACGCCACCCTTGGTCTCGATGCCGAGGCTCAGCGGGGTGACGTCGAGCAGCAGCACGTCCTTGACGTCGCCGCGAAGGACGCCGGCCTGCACCGCCGCGCCGATCGCAACCACCTCGTCGGGGTTGACCGTCTTGTTCGGCTCCTTGCTGGTCAGGCTCTGCACCAGATCGGTGACCGCCGGCATGCGGGTCGAGCCCCCGACGAGGATCACATGGTGCAGATCGCCCTTCGAGACGCCGGCGTCCTTCAATGCCTGCTCGAACGGGATGCGGCAACGCTCCATCAGGTCGGAGGTCATCTCCTGGAACTTCGAGCGCGACAGCGACTCGTCGAGGTGGAGGGGCCCGTCGGCCGTCGCTGTGATGAAGGGCAGGTTGATCTGAGTCTGCTGCACCTGGCTCAGTTCGATCTTGGCCTTCTCCGCAGCTTCCTGCAGACGCTGGGACGCCATGCGGTCGACGCTCAGGTCGACGCCGTGCGCGGCCTTGAACTGCTGGACGAGCCAGTCGACGATGCGCTGATCCCAATCGTCACCACCGAGGTCGGTGTCGCCGTGGGTCGACTTGACCTCGAACACGCCGTCACCGATCTCGAGCACCGACACGTCGAAGGTGCCGCCGCCGAGGTCGAACACGAGGATCGTCTCGTCCTCGGTGCTCTTGTCGAGACCGTAGGCGAGCGCCGCTGCGGTCGGCTCGTTGATGATGCGCAGCACTTCGAGACCGGCGATCGTGCCGGCTTCCTTGGTGGCGGTGCGCTGTGCGTCGTCGAAGTAGGCAGGGACGGTGATGACGGCCTGGGTCACGGTGTCGCCCAGGTAGGCCTCGGCGTCGCGCTTGAGCTTCATCAGCGTGCGTGCCGAGATCTCCTGCGGGGTGTAGGTCTTGCCGTCGATGTCGTCGGACTTCCAGCCCTCGCCCATGTGGCGCTTGATCGAGCGGAACGTGCGATCGGGGTTGGTGATCGCTTGACGCTTGGCGACCTCACCGACGAGCACTTCGCCGGACTTCGAGAAGGCCACGACGGACGGCGTGGTGCGGGCGCCTTCGGAGTTGGGGATGACGACGGGTTCGCCACCTTCGAGAACGGCGACAACCGAGTTGGTGGTTCCGAGGTCGATGCCGACTGCCTTGGCCATGGTGTTGCTCCTCTTCCCGGCGGCTGCCAGGGGTCTGTTCTTGGGGGATGGGGGGGTGAACGATCAGTGGTACGGCCCCCACGATATGGCCACCTCAATCCGATCGCAACGTCCGAGTGAGAAAACTTGAGTCTCCTCGACTCAAGTTATGGAGCCTGCTCCTCGATGAGGAATTCCGGGCCGAACGAGTGCGGCAACAGCTCCGCCATCGCGCTCGACCACGTCGCGCCGGACGCCGCCACCGAGTGCACGACCACATCGGGACCGGCGAACTCACGGAGTCGTTGTCGGCACCCACCGCATGGGGTGCCCGGCTGATCGCCGTCGGTCACGACCACGACCTCGGCGATCTCGCGTTCTCCGCCCGCCACCATTGCCGCGATCGCCCCCGCCTCGGCGCACGACCCGAGTGGGTATGCGGCATTCTCGACGTTGCAGCCCACGACGACCGCACCCGAGGCAGTGCGGATCGCTGCGCCGACCCGGTAGTTCGAGTACGGACAGTACGCCTGCAGGTGGACCCTCCGGGCCGCCGCCACCAGCTCCGAATCGGGTTCGCGAACGCTCATCACCCCATCATGGCGCCCGCGGTCGTCACGCGAGCCGAAATCCGCGCGAATCGTCGAGTCGAGCGCGACACACGAGGCAGATGCCTGATTGGTGCTGAGTCGATCAGCTGGGGAAGCCGCCGGGATGCGTGCGCTGCCATTCCCAATGATCGACGCACATGTTGTCGATCGTGCGTTCCGCCCGCCATCCGAGCTCGCGCTCGGCCTTCGACACATCAGCGAAGGACACGGGCTGATCGCCCGGCCGACGCCCGACGACGCGACGAGGGATGGGGTGTCCGACGGCGCGCTCGACAGCAGCGATCATCTCGAACACCGAGGTCCCACGACCAGTGCCCAGGTTCCACGTGTGCACGCCTGGCTCCTCTGCGAGCCGCCGCAGCGCCGCGACGTGTCCGCGGGCAAGATCGACGACGTGGATGTAATCGCGAATACAGGTGCCGTCGGGTGTGTCGTAGTCATCGCCGAAGACCGACAGTTCGGCGAGCTTGCCGACGGCGACCTGCATGACGAACGGCATGAGGTTGTTCGGGATACCAGCGGGATCCTCGCCGATGCGGCCGCTGTCGTGAGCACCGACCGGGTTGAAGTACCGAAGCAACGCCACGGCCAAGTCGGCGTCTGCTCGACCGGCGGCAGTCAGCATCCGCTCGATCATGAACTTCGTCTCGCCGTACGGATTCGTCGGCCCAGCTGCGCCGTCCTCGTGCAGCGGCACCTGCGCATCGGGGCTGTACACCGTGGCCGATGACGAGAAGACGAGCCGCTTGACGCCGTGCGACGCCATCGTCTCGGCCAGCGTCAGCGTGGTGCCGAGGTTGACGCGGAAGTAGCGCAACGGCTCGGCGACGGACTCGCCGACAGCCTTCAGCCCGGCGAAGTGGATGACGCCGTCGATCGGCTGAGCGGCGAACACCGACCCGAGTGCGACTGGATCGGCGACGTCGATCCGATGGAACACGATCGAGCGACCGGCGATTGCCGCTGCCTCGGAGACCGCATGCTCCGAGCCGTTGGACAGGTCATCGACAACGACGACGTCGTAGCCGGCCTCCATGAGCGCAACACACGTGTGGCTGCCGATGTAGCCGGCGCCACCGGTGACCAGGATCGTCTCCATGCGCGCCATTCGACCACATGCGGCCCGGTCGGGGTCACATCGTCAGATCTCGGCGAGTCGGTACAGCAGGCCGGTCAGCGACATGCCATCGTGGACCCTGCCGGCGCGGAGCTCGGAGCGGACGGTGTCCCACGGCACCCACTCGATCCGCTCGGCCTCGTCGGAGTCGGCGGGGGCGCCCACGTAGGTTGCCGTCGTCGCCAGGAACACGTTGAAGATCGCGTCGCTCGTCCCGTTCTGGGGGCAGTACGAGATCAGCGGCATCAGCGCGCCGGGCTGCCATCCGGTCTCCTCGAGCGTCTCGCGGGCACCGGCCTCGATCGGTGTCTCGCCCGCGTCGACGTGACCGGCGGGCAGCTCCCAGCCCCACGTGTCGGTGGCGAACCGGTGGCGCCACAACAGCAACACACCACGTTCGGGATCGTCGACGACCACTCCGGACGCCTCGGCCGGCATTCGCAACACGTGGTGTTCGAACCGGGCGCCGCTGGGCAGTTCGACATCGACGAGGCAGACCCGCATCCACTCGCTGTCGTAGATCGTCCGCTCGCCGTGCACCGTCCACTCCATCGCCCGCACTCTACGACCGGCAACCACCGTGGTTCCGGGAGACCCGGGCTCGGGGAACCAGGTGCCCGGTCAGATACCGAGGACGAGCGTGACGGCGATCGGGGTCACGATCAGGGTGACCAGGGTCAATGGCGCGCCGACGATCGTGAAGTCGCGGAACTTGTAGCCGCCGAGGCCGTACACCATCAGATTGGTCTGATAGCCGATCGGTGACAGGAACGAACATGAGGCGCCGATCAGCACGACGATTGCGAACGACCGGGGGTCGAGGCCTGCCTCGACTGCGGTGGCCATCGCCACCGGCAGCATCAGCGCGGCAGCTGCGTTGTTCGAGAGGAGTTCGGTCAGGATCATCGTGGCGACCAGCACGGCGACCAGTCGCCCGACGTCGCCGAACGGGTCGCCGAGGCTGCCGAGGACCGTGGCCATTTCGGCGGCGAGCCCGCTGACAGCGACGGCGGTGCCGAGACTGATCGACATCGCGATCGTGAGCACGACATTCAGGTTCACTGCTCGCCGCGCCTCGGTGACGCTGATCACCTTCGTCGCCATGAGTACGACGGCGGCGAGCAGCGACGCCTCCATGAGGTCGACCAGGTTCGTGACGACCGCAGCGATCATGGCGACGATGGCGAGGATCACCACGCCGGCTCGATTGCGACGCGCTGGCGCCGGCGCGTCGAGCGATGCGATCACGCTGAAGTCGCCGTGGCCGCGCCACTGACGTTCGAACTCGGGGGTGGCCAGCACGAGCAGCACGTCGCCGGGCCGGAGCCCGACGGTGCCGAGCTTGCCGGGCAGGTCGTCGTCGTGGCGTCGGATGGCGAGGACGGCGGCGTCGTAACGCGTGCGGAACCCCGCGTCACGCAGGGTGCTGCCGGCCAGTTCGGAACGCTCGGACACCACCGCTTCGAACAGCCCGGCATCGGGGCGGTCGCCGGCACCGACCAAGTGGGCGTCCTCAGCGCTCGACAATCCCCGAATCTCGAGCAGATCGACGACGTCAACCACATCGCCGGCGAAGTAGCAGACGTCGCCGGCATTCAGCATCGTGCCGGGCCGCGCCGGAACGACCGTGCCGGCGCGTTCGACGCCGGCGAGGAACACCCCATGCAGGTGCCGAAGCCCGGCTCCGTCGATCGTCTGACCGACGAGGGGGCCGGCGCCGTCGACGCGCAACGCGATCGTGTAGGGCTGAGCGGCGGCGGCGTCGTCGACTCCGTCGCCGCGCCGATTTCGAAGCAGTCGAGGAGCCGTGAGCACGAGCACTGCGATGCCGACCGCTGCCACCGGCAGGCCGACCCCAGTGATCTCGAAGACACCGAGGGGAGCGCCGCCCTGCGCGACGAGGAGGTCGGAGACGACCAGGTTCGTCGACGTGCCGATGACGGTGACCACTCCACCGAACACCGCTGCATACGACAACGGGATCAGATACGGCGACGCCGATACCCCTGAGCGACGACACCACGTGACGACACGCGGAGCGGCGAGCGCGACCAACGGCGTGTTCGGCAGAACGGCCGACAGGGCGCCACTGGCCATCGAGAGTCGGCCGAGGCGAGCGCGACGCCCGGCGGCGGCGCCACTCGACGCTCCACGGGCACGAGACGATCCCTCGAGCACCCGATCGATGAGCGGCGACAACGCTCCGGTGACGGTCGCTGCACCTGCAAGGACGTAGAGCGCCGCAATCGTGATCGGTGCCGACGATGACAGGCCCGACAGCGCCTCGCCCTGATCGACGACATTGGTGAGCAGCAACAGTCCGACGGCCGCGCCCATCGCTGCGGCCGCCGGCAGCCGATCGAACGCGAGCACCCCGAACGTGGCGATCAACACCACCAATGTGATCCAGGCGTCGGTCGTCATGTCGATCCGAGCACGAGCTCCACCGAGTCGGAGCCTGCACGTTGGTGGCGAACGGTGGCAGTGACGGTCTGGCCCGCTGCGGCTCGGACGAGCCAGGAACAGGTGGTGCGGTCGGGGGTGCTCCCGGTGCTGTCCGTGAATCGGGCTGACGAGGAGCCCGCCAGTTGTCCGAGTGTCCGACGCGGGGACCCGTCGAGGACGTCGACGGCGCCGCCCAGGTCAGCGAGGATCGGCCGCACAAGACCGTCGGCGCGCGCCTTCGAGCTCACCGTCGTGGGAAGCCACCCGGTGTTGGCGACACCGACCAGGACCCGCCAGGTGTCAGCGCCAACCGACGCGACATGTGCGTGACGGATCTCGAGACACGGGGCGGCGAGTGCTTGGGCGACGGCGAAGTCGGCGTGGCCGTCGACCTCGGCGAGCAGATGCGACGGAGGTGGGTTGGTCCACGAGTACAAGCCATTCCAGCCGCCGAGTTCGACGGGGCCGAGCTGCGGATGATCGAACGGGTACCAGTTGACGAAACCGCGCGTGGGCTCGTCGGTCGAGTGCTCGTCGAGCCAACGCAACACGGCGAGGCGTTCGGCGTCGGTCGGGCCGGTGTACCAGAAATGCGCCGACTGCTTCTCGCCGGTCGCAGCGTGGACGATGTCCCAGAATTCGGTGGTCCAGCCGAAGATGCCGAGGTGCTCGTACGCCCAGTCGTCGGACGCACCACTCATCATCTCGGTCGGATCCCAGGTGAAGTCTTCGTAGATCGAGTGTGACGGGTACCCGGTGAAACCGGTGCCGAGCTCGGCGAGCTGTTTCCAGGTCCACACGTCGTTGGGTGCCAGCTTCGAGTCCGGCTGCGTGGATGACGGGCGCAGAATCACCCCGCCACTGGTGTGGAACGCGTTGAAACCACAGATGTTCGGTCGAGCGACGATCGCTCGGACGAGCGCATCGATCTCCGGTTCCGACAACGGGTGGTCACCGGCGCCCGGGACCCTGGTGCCCCAGCCTGCCGGGAAGTTGCGGTTGAGGTCGAGCCCTTCGGGCGCGGGTGCGGACGGGATGTCGAACCCGTCGAAGTCCTCGATGGTTCCCTCGTCGAGGACCCGGTAGCGCACGACGTCGGGGCTCGTTCCCGCCGGTGGGACGGGGACGAGCAGGCGGTCGTCGTCCGGGTGGACGATCCACGGACCGTCGGGATCCGGGAATCGCATCTGCAGGATGCGCCCGTCGCCATCGACGTCCTCCTCGTGGAGACCCGGCCACCGGTGGGCATCGGCCAACGGCCACGGCCGAACGCTCGAACGCCGGAACCGGGGTTGGTCCGCCAGCGCCCACTCGGCGCCGTCGGGGTTCACGCGGGGGACCACGTAGAACGTCCGGGTGCGCAGGGCACGGGTGATCGTCTCGTCGCCGGCGACATGACCGTCGACGAGGCGTTGGAGCAACCGACAGGCGGCAACCGTGGCGGTGAGCTCGACCGCGTGGATGCTGGCATCGACCCAGTGCGCCGGCTTCGTGTCGTGCGTTCCCGTCGACGTGTCCGTGACCGTCACGAGCACGAGGTCGCGGCCCTCGAACGATCGCCCGTACGCATCGACCGACACGAGGTCGGGGTGCCCCGCGGCGAGCTGTTCGATCCACTCGACCAACTCGGGGTAGCGCAGGAACCGGTCGAAGGCGTACTCGCTCACGTCGGCAGACTAGGCGTCAGCCGAGACGCACACGATGTGCCGGGCACATCGTGTGCGTCGACCTGATCGAGTGACCTAGCGTCGGAGAGGTGGACGACTCGACGATGACCCTGCCGGACGGGCGCACCCTCGCCTTCACCGACATCGGGGCATCCGGCGGGCGGGTTGCTTTCTACTTCCACGGCGCGCCCGGCGGACGCCTCGAGCTGGTGGCGCTCGATGAATCGTTCGCCGAGCTCGGCGTCCGAGTGATCACTGCTGACCGCCCGGGATATGGCGGTTCGACGCCGCTCACCGCTCGAACCACCACCGACTGGTGTGACGATGTGTGCGCGTTGGCCGACCATCTCGGCGTCCCTCGGTTCGCCGTGATGGGCGTGTCGTCCGGCGGTCCCTACACCGTGGCGTGCGCGTCGCTGCTCGGCCAACGCGTCAGTGGCGCACTGATCGCCGCCGGCAACACCGACATGTCGTGGCCAGGGGCGAACGACGGGTACATGCAGTCCGAGCTCGACATCATGGCCCTGGACGACGGGGCCGCTGCGACCGCCTGGTGCGAGGAGCACTACGGCGCCGACGGATCCGGCTTCTTCGGCGGCGACATGGATCTCGGCGAGGTCGACAACGCATGGTTGGCCGACGAGGAGCACCTGATGTCGCTCGTCACCACCATGGGTGAGGCGTTCACACAGGGTGTCGTCGGCTACGCCCACGACATCACCGTGCAGGGCCGTGCCTGGACCTTCGAACCGGCGGCGATCTCCTGCCCGACGATCGTCGTCCACGGCGCCGACGACCGGCTCGTGCCGATCGCGCACAGTCGTCACACCGCGTCGCTGATCCCCGATGCAGACCTGCGAGTGGTTCCCGGTTGCGGCCACCTGAGCCTCATCGAACAGTTGCCTGCGCTGGCGGCCGAGCTCACCGCACCCTGAGCCATCTACGATCGGTGTCATGAGCGGCACCCTCGTCATCCTCCGCCACGGCCAATCCGAGTGGAATCTCGCGAATCTGTTCACCGGGTGGCACGACGTCGCCCTGACCGACAAGGGTCGGGCCGAGGCATCGGCCGCGGGCGTCACCATGGCCGAAGCCGGCCTGCGCTTCGACACTTCCCACACCTCGCTGCAGACCCGGGCGGTGGTCACCCAGAACCTGGCGCTCGACGCGATGGACCAGGCGTGGCTGCCGGTCGAGCGCAACTGGCGACTCAACGAACGCCACTACGGCGCCCTGCAGGGTCTCGACAAGAAACAGACCACCGAACGTCACGGTGCCGAGCAGGTCCACGCCTGGCGGCGCAGCTACGACACACCGCCGCCGCCGGTCGACCTCGACAGCCCCGAACACCCGGCCAACGACCCCCGGTACGCGCATCTTCCGCCCGACGTGCTCCCGGCGAGCGAGTGCTTGAAGGACGTCGTCGATCGGGTCCTGCCCTATTGGTACGACCGGATCGCTCCACAACTTCTCGACGGACTGAACGTGTTGGTGACGGCGCACGGCAACTCACTGCGGGCGCTGCTCAAGCATCTCGAGGGCGTGAGCGATGCCGACATCGCCGGGATCAACATCCCCACCGGGGCGCCCCGGCGCTACACCTTCGACAACCGATTGCGGGTCGTCGACGTCAACTATCTCGGTGACGCCGACGCGGTTGCAGCTGCCGCTGCCGCAGTCGCCGCGCAGGCCGGCACTGCCCGCTGACCGGCCGCGGGCGCTCCACTGCTCACACGGGGTGACAGAAAGGTTTAAGGTTCCGGCCATGGCGAGCAAGAAACATCATCTGGACACTCTGCGCACGGTCTCACTCTTCAGTGGGTGCAACAACAAGGAACTCGAAAAGGTGGCCAAGGCCAGCGACGAGATCCGAATGACCGCCGGCACGCTCATCGTCGATCAAGGCCAGACCGGCCGTGAGGCGTTCGTCGTGCTCGATGGCGAGATCGAGATCAAACGCAACAACCGCAAGGTCGCGACACTCGGTCCGGGCGCAGTCGTCGGAGAACTCTCGCTGCTCGATCATGGTCCGCGTACGGCAACTGCAGTGTGCGCCACCGACTGCACGCTGCTCGTCATCGACCAGCGCCGTTTCATCGGCGTGATCGACTCGGTACCGGCGATCTCGCACAAGCTGCTCGCCAGCTTGGCAGCTCGCATCCGCGACCTCGACCGCCAGTACTTCGGGTGACCAGTACATCTGGGGTCTGACCCCAGATGTACCAACGTGCGGACATGACCGCCGACGGAGCCAACGACTAGCGTTGCGGCCGTCATGAGCAGCGAACCCGCCACCCACGCGCCCGGCGAACCGAAGCCGCCCGCCCGCGTCAAGCCCCATCAGCTCGCCCTGGTGCTCGGCATCGCGATGGGCATCTTCATCGTGGTCTCCGGCATCCTGCCGCAGATCACCGGTTGGGAGAACGACAACGCGATCCATCGGACGGTGTTCGTCAACATCCCCGGCCCGATGCAGATCGCGTTCTACACCGTCATTCCGGTGATGGTCATCTGGGGGGCGTTCATGTTCGCCAACCGGATGAAGAACTGGGAACGTGGCACTCCCTCCCAACGCCACACCACGAGAAAGAATGCGGCGCAACGCCTGAAGGACTTCCGCGCCGGCGCCTACATGCAGACGCTGTTGCGCGACGCCGGCGCCGGGCTGATGCACTCGATGATCTACTTCGGGTTCCTCGTGCTGCTCGGCGTGACGACCGTCCTCGAGATCGACCACCAGCTGCCGGAGGAACTGAAGTTCCTGCACGGCACGACCTACCAGGCGTACTCGTTCGTCGGCGACGCCGCAGGGACGGTGTTCCTCGCCGGCATCGTGTGGGCGATCGTGCGCCGCTACATCCAGCGGCCCTACCGCATCCGCATCAAGTCCAAGCCCGAGCACGCGGCGATTCTCGGCACGTTCTTCGCTGTCGGTGTCACCGGCTTCGGCGCGGAGATGTTCCGCATTGCCGAGGAGGGCATGCCGGACTACGAGAAGTGGTCGTTCATCGGCTATCCGCTCGCCACCCTCGTCGACGGCTGGTCAGCCGACAGTCTCAGCACCTGGCACCAGTGGTGGTGGGTCCTGCACGTCGCCAGCTTCGTGGCGTTCCTGGCGCTCCTGCCGTTGACGATGCTGCGTCACATCTTCACCTCGCCGATGAACATGTACCTGAAGGACAAGGACCGTCCGAAGGGCGCGATGCGGCCGATGCCGAACCTCGAGGAGACCGAGCTCGAGAGCTTCGGCGCCTCGACCGTCGAGGACTTCACGTGGAAGCAGTTGCTCGACCTCGACGCCTGCACGATGTGCGGTCGGTGCACCAGCGTGTGTCCCGCCCACGCCACCGGCAAGCCACTCGACCCTCGCGAGATCGTGTTGAAGGCGGGCGAGGTCATGGCCGCCACCGGCTCACCCGTCGTGTCACCGCCACTCGGCGTCGATTCCGAGATCACGATCAGCGCCGACTCGCTGTTCGAGCGGATCACCCCCGAGGAGATCTGGGCGTGCACGACCTGCAAGGCATGCGACGAGATCTGTCCGGTCAACATCGAGATCACCGACAAGATCTTCGACATGCGGCGATACCTGTCGCTGATGGAATCGAACTTCCCCGCCGAACTCGGCAACGCCTACCGGGCGATGGAGAACCAGTCGAACCCGTGGGGCATGAACCAGGGCGAACGTGCCGACTGGGCCGACGGCCTCGACGGCGTCACCATCGTCGATCCGGGCGATGCGCTCACGTCCGAGTACCTGTACTGGGTCGGTTGCGCCGGGTCGTTCGACGACAAGAACAAGAAGGTCACCCAGGCAATGGCCGGTCTGCTTCGCCGGGCGGGCATCGATGTCGCGATCCTCGGGCCGTCGGAGATGTGCACCGGAGACTCCGCCCGCCGTTCGGGTAACGAGTACCTGTTCCAGATGCTCGCCCAACCGAACGTCGAGATGCTCAACGGGATGGGTGTGAAGAAGATCATCACCCAGTGCCCGCACTGCTTCAACACGCTGCTCAACGAGTACCCGCAGGTCGGCGGCAACTACGAGGTCATCCACCACACCCAGCTGCTCGAGGAACTGATCGACTCGGGCAAGCTCGACGTCACCGACGCCACGCTCGAAGAGCGCATCACGTACCACGACTCGTGCTATCTCGGCCGCCACAACGACGTCTACCTGGCACCGCGCAAGGTCGTCGCGTCGATCAAGGGCGTCGAGGTCGTCGAGATGCCGCGCAACGGCACCAAGGGCATGTGCTGCGGCGCCGGCGGCGCTCGCATGTGGATGGAGGAGAACACCGGCACCAAGGTCAACGATGAACGTGCGGCCGAGGCGATCTCGACCGGCGCCAGCCGTGTCGCCACCGCGTGTCCGTTCTGCTACATCATGCTCGACGACGGCGTGAAGGGTGCCGGCGTCGAGGAGGACCAGGTGCGCGTGGCCGACATCTCGATCCACCTGCTCGAAGCGATCGAGGCCGGCGAGGCCAAGCGTCACCACCCCGACGCCCCCCTGGCTGTCGACGTGACCCCGGTCGCCGGCGACTGAATCGTTCTGAGCGATGAGCGAACCGACCGGATACGGGGCGTTTCGCTCATCGCAACTCGGAAATCGGCCGGTCCGTGACACCCCCTGTTTAGGGTTGTCGGTATGGAGATCGCGGGGGTGATCGAGCGGGTGGAACGCATCGCTTCGGTGCGGGCGAACCCGGTTGCGTCAGGGGCAACGATCTCGTCGGGTTTGGTGGCGGTGCGTGAAGCGCAGGCGTGGTTGGACGCCCAGCACGCGGGCCTGGTCGCCCAGCTGCGTGCAGTTGATTCGTTCCCGGAGAAGACGATCGCCGATGCCGCGAAGACATCGCTGGGTCAGGCATCGAAGTCGACGGAACGATCCGCAACACTCGACGCGACACCGAGGCTGGGTGCAACGTTGGGTGACGGGGCAATCACCGCCGGCCACATCGACGCCCTCACCCGCACCTCGAAGCGTCTGGATCCGGCCAAGCGCGGCGCCTTGCTCGAACGCGCCGACGCGTTGGCGGCGGTCGCCGCGGCAGCGACGGTCGACGAGTTCGCCCGCCGGCTCGAGTTGGAAGCGAAACGACTCGACGACGTCGACGGCGAGGAACGACTGGAACGCCAACGCCGCGCCGCACGAGTACGGTCCTGGGTCGACGCTGAAGGCATGTGGAACCTGTCGGCCCGGCTCGACCCGCTCACCGGTCTCAAGGTCGCCGCCCGACTCGACGCAACCGTCGAGGCCCTGTTCGCGGAGTCAGTTCCAGACGGGTGTCCACAGGATCCGATCGAGAAGCAGCGCTACCTCGCCGCACAGGCCGTCTCCCGCCTGCTCACCGACACCAACATCGGTCACGGCCGGCCGGGGCGGGCCGAGTTCGTCGCCGTCATCGACGCCGACGCACCCGGCAGCGGTCCGGTGGTCGAGTTCTCGATCCCCGTCGAGATTCCCGCCCGCGTCCTCGCCACGCTCGCCGGTGACGCCGGCATCCACGCCGTCGTCGTCCGCAACGGCATCGTGCTCCACGCACCCGGCGAGTTGAACCTCGGTCGCACCACCCGGCTGGCGAACCGGGCACAACGACGTGCCCTGCGCTGCCTGTACAAATGCTGCGCCATCCCCGGCTGCACCGTCGCCTACGACCGCTGCAAACTCCACCACATCATCTGGTGGCGCAACCAGGGCCGTACCGACCTCGACAATCTGCTGCCCGTGTGCAGCGTTCACCACACCAAGATCCACAACGACGGCTGGGTGATCGAACTCGGACCCAATCGCGAACTCACCCTCACAGTCCCCGACGGCAGCATCCACACCACCGGACCACCCACTCGACGAACCGCCGCCTGACCGACACCCGGTCGGGCACCCCGCTTCCAACACGAAGCGCCCAGCGCAACGAGTCCACGCCATCGTGACGCGACGTCAACTCAGACCTTGCGGACCACCCACACCCACACGCTCGCAAGGCCGGTCATCGCGGCCCTCGCCGCCGCGGGAAACACCAGATCGGCAGGCGAGCTGGCGATCTGCTCGTCACTGAAGGGTTCCTCGATGCACTCGTCGACGCTGGGCCCTGCAGAGCGGAACGAACGCAGCCAGGTCGACGCGGCATGGTGGTTGTCGCGCACCCAGGTCATCGGACGATCGGGAGCGATGCCGCCATAGAAGGCTCACCCGCCGAGCATGCCGCCAAACGGGTGCGGGTTGGTGATCACGAGCGTCCCGCCGGGACGGAGCACTCTGGCAAGTTCCGTCACGGCGTCGCCCGGATCGGACAGGTGACACAGCGCCAGCGACGCCTGCCGCCCGGTGCCACAGGCCGCGTCGAGCGCGCGACGGCCGGGCTCGGCGAGCTCGCGAAGAATCGGGTGCGCGACCCGTTCCTCGGTCTCGATCATCGGATTCGGTCCGTCGTAGCTCGGCGCCCAGTCCTCGTAACCGGCCTGCAGATCCCGTTCGGTCGGGTCGAGCACCATCGAGAACGGGAACTCGTCGGAGCGTTGGAGCGTCACGGTGAGTTCCCGCATCCGTTCAAGCATTGACGTCACCGTCGAGGTACCAGGTGCGCAGCAGCCCGAGGCCGACCATCCCGGCGAGGTGGTGATCTGCCGGTGACGACCGTGGCCATTCAGCGACGGTAGTCGAGGGTTGCTTGCCGCCTTCGGTGGATAATCCGGCGACAAGCGGTCAGCCGCGGCGCCAGCGGCGCCAACCACCCGACGAGTCCTGGTCGTCGTGATCACCGTCGGCGCCGGCCACGCCGGGGTGATGCGTGTACACCACGCTGTCCGTCTCGTCATACGGCTCGTCGTGGACGTCGCGGCCGGACCAGACCGTCATCTGCGGGAACGCGATCGTGATACCTGCGGCCGCCAGCGCCTGGTGGACCGCCAGTACGACGTCGTGAGTCGCAGCCAACTCGCCAGGGACATCGCTGGCGTGCCAGTACTGCACTTCGAAGTCGATGCTCGACGACCCGAACTCCCGCACGATGGCGAGGGGCGGCGGATCGCTACGAATCCGTGCCACCCGCCCGAGCGCCTCGAGGAGCACCTCCGTGCACCGCTGCAAATCGCTGGCGTAGGCGACGCCGACGGTCAGGCTGCTCCTCCGATAGGGCTCCTGCGTGAGCGTGACGATCGGATCCTTCAGCACTTGGGCGTTCGGGACTCGGATCCATGAGCCGTCCAGCCCGCGCAGCACGACGGTGCGGGAGTCGACGTCCTTGACGACGCCGGTCTGTTCGGCGAGCACCACCGTGTCACCGACCTTGAACGGCCGTCTCGACTGCAGGATCAGACCGCCGAAGAAGTTCTCGACGACACCCTGCAGCGCGAACGCGAGGACGAGGCCACCGAGACCGAGTGCTCCGAGCAGCGGTCCGATCCGAACGCCGAGGCCGCCCAAGGCGTAGATGAGCCCGACGAGCACGATCAGATAGCCGACAAGGCGGGCAATCAACAGCGATGCCGCACCGGGGCCGATCGTGCGTTCTCCAACCGATCGGGCCGCTCGGTTCGCGACAATCGCCGCGATGACCGAGACGACCATCACGACGCCGGCGCGGATCCAATCGGCGCTGGTCAGCGACTCGAGCTCGATCTGTTGAGGCGCGCGCCCGACTGCCTGGTAGGTCGGATGCACCGTGGCCATGAACATGGTCGCCTCAGTCTGCCTCATCGGGTCGCGACTCGAGTTCCGAAGCACGCAAGGGCTCGCGTTGGTGCACCGACGTTTCGTTCGCGGATCGAGTCAGGCAAGATGCCGAGGTGACCGAACGTCCAGTCGAGACCTCCCGTGGCCAACGAGTGTGGGTCGGCAATCCGTATCCGCTCGGCGCCTACTATGACGGATCGGGGACCAACTTCTCGTTGTTCACGAGCGTTGCCGACGGCGTCGAACTCTGCCTGCTCGGCGACGGGCCCGCTGACGAGGAGGTCCGGATCTCGCTGACCGAAGTCGACGGCCACTGCTGGCACGCCTACCTTCCCGACGTGCGCCCCGGCCAGCGGTACGGGTTCCGGGTCCACGGGCCATGGGAGCCGGCGAAAGGTCTGTGGTGCAACCCGTCGAAGCTGCTCCTCGACCCGTACGCAAAGGCGATCGACGGTGAAATCGACTGGTCGGAGGCATGTTTCGGCTATCGATTCGACGACCCCGACCAGCCGAACACCGACGACAGCGCACCA
>DATLBC010000015.1:0-45920 GCA_035527095.1 Ilumatobacteraceae bacterium
ACGGTGCCGTGGACGAGCTGGCCGTCCTCGACGGTGACCATGGTGCCGTCGATCGCATCGGCGAACGACATGCCGAGGTCGTCGGAGACGATCTCGCGGGGGGTGTACGTGCCCTCGTCGTCGAAGGTTCCCATCTGGTTGGCGGGAGACTCGGAGGTGGTTGCGGTATCGGACAAGGGACGGACTGCTTTCGAAACGGATCTGAAGAGATGGACGGTGATGGATGGACACTGCTCCGCTGGCGCGGATGCAGCCCACCATGGTATCAGTGCGAGCCCCGATCCGAAATGTGCCCCCCTGGGCGGCGGGCGACGACGAGGAACTCCGGTGATTCGGTGGTGGCCGGATCGAATCCATAGCGGCCGGGCTCGACGCTGGAGATCGACTCGATGACCAGATCGTGTGCGCCGAGCAGGAGCCGCAGTTCGCGCGGGGTGTAGCAGCCCGTCCACAGGTCGACCGATCGCGCCTCGCCGGTCTCCGAGCGAATCTCGGTGACTTCATGCGACACACCACTCGACGCATCGAACGCAGCGTCGCCGTGGTACTTCACAGCAAAGTAGGCGTTGAACGCGCTCAATGCGAGCCGTCCGCCGGGCCGCAGCGCCCGAGCCATCCCTGCGACGACGGCATCGTCCTCCCCCTCGGCCGTCATCATCCCGAACGCGCCCTGACACAGGCAGATCACCGCATCGAACTCGCCGCCGAACGCCATGGTCCGCGCATCCGCCCGCTCGAACGTGGCAAGCGATGAGCGACCACCCCGTATCTGCGGGTTTCGCTCATCGCCTGCGGTGGCTGCGGCGCGGGCGAGGTCGATGAAGCGTTGGCTGATGTCGACGCCGTGCACCTCGATGCCTCGACGGGCGAGCTCGATCGAGTGACGGCCGGTGCCGCACCCCACGTCGAGCACGCGCTCCCCCGGCTGCAGGCCGAGCGCGGCGATGACATGATCCACTTCTTGCACCGTGCCCTTGGTGTGGGCGTAGCGGTCGTACGCCGGGCCGAGGTGATCGGCGAGATCCTCGAACCAGTGATCACGCTCCATGTCCGGATCGCCAGTCAGTCGGGCGCGTCGGCGGCCAGGTCGGCGGCGTAGCCCTGTTCGAACAACTCGCGCGTCGCCGCGTCGTTGGCGGCGACGAGCCCCTGTGCGTTGAGGATGTCGAGACCGTCGGGGGCGTCAGCGAGTTCGTCCCAGCTCGCCTGATCCCAGACCCGCCCGCGGCGGAACGCTTTGGCGCAGTGCATGAAGACCTCGTCGGTCCGGATCACGATCGCCGTGGTCGGCCGCCGCAGTTCGTCGCTCCACAGATCCAGCACCGATGCGTCGGTCGTCACCCAGGCGGCACCGTGTACTCTGAGCGTCTCGTCCTTGCCGGGGATGATCACCAGGAGCGCCGCGCGTGCGGTCGCGACGACGGCGCGCAAGCTGTCGATCAGGTTGTTGCCGTTGAGGTCCGGGATGGCGATGTGGTGATCGTCGAGCACGCGGACGAAGCCCGGCGGCCCGCCGCGCGGCGACACGTCGAGGCCGCCGTCGGCGCCATCCGTTCCGATCAGCACGAACGGAGATCGACAGACGATCTCGCGACTCGCATCGTCGAGCAGCGCAGTCTTCTTCGAGGCGACGATCCGACTCGGCGATCGGTACAGCTCAGCCAGTTCGTCGAGCGAGGCGACGACCGAACCGACCGGCGCATCCCCCGGACCCGACATGGCGCTCAGCCCTTCGCCGACGCCCACGTCGATCCCCACGACACGTTCACTTCGAGCGGCACATCGAGGTCGGCGGCGTCGTGCATCAATCCGACGACGAGGTCGCCAACGACGTCGTGTTCGGCGTCGGGCACCTCGACGATCACTTCGTCGTGGACCTGCAGCACGACCCGGCTGTCGTACTCCCCCGCCACGAGCGCCTCGTCGATGTGCACGAGTGCCACCTTGAAGATGTCGGCGGCCAACCCTTGGATTCCCGCGTTCATCGCCTGACGCTCCCCCGCCTGGCGCACACGAAAGTTCGAATTCATCAGCTCGGGAATCGGCCGACGACGGCCGAACAACGTCTCGGTGTAGCCGCGCTCGCGCGCTTCGATCACGGTGCGGTCCATGTAGTTCTTCACGTTCGGGAACGCCACGAAATACGCATCGAGGATGACCGCTGCCTCCTCGGTTGGGATGTTCAACCGCTGGCCGAGCCCGTAGGCCTCCATGCCATAGGCGAGGCCGTACGACACCATCTTCGCCTTCGACCGTTGCTCGACGGTGACCGATGCCGGATCCACACCGAACACGCGCGCGGCGGTGGCGTTGTGGATGTCCTGGCCGCTCGTGAACGCCTCGATCAGCCCAGGATCCTTTGCCAGATGGGCGATGCAGCGCAGCTCAATCTGGTTGTAGTCGGCCACGAGGAGGGTGGTGCCCGGCGCGGGCACGAACGCCCGGCGGAACTGGCGCCCCTCGTCGGTGCGCACCGGAATGTTGTGGAGGTTCGGCTGGTCCGACGACAGGCGACCCGTCCGGGCCACCGTCTGGTTGAACGTCGCGTGGATCCGTCCATCGTCGGCGACCTCGGCGAGCAGGCCCTCGCCGTACGTCGAGCGGAGCTTCTCGACCTCGCGGTACCGCATCAACGGTTCGAGGAATTCGGGCCACTGGTCCTTGATCTTCTCGAGCGTCGCCGCGTCGGTCGAGTAGCCGGTCTTGGTCTTCTTCCCGGGCGACAGTCCACGCTCGTCGTACAGGATCTCGCGCAACTGCTTGGGCGAGTTGAGGTTCAGGTCGTCGCGGCCGGCCACCTCGCGGAGTTGGATCTGCAGGGTCTGCACTTCGTCGGACAGGCGCTTGCCGAGTGCCCGCAGCTCGTCGACGTCGACACCGATGCCCACGTGTTCCATCTTGGCCAGCACGAGGACAAGCGGGTTCTCGATCGTGCGGTAGAGCCCAGCCATCCCCTGGGCCTCCATGCTGGCGACGATGGGGTCGGCGAGCGCGTTGACCGCCAGTGCGTCCCGAGCGGCGAGTTCGGCGTCGCCGAGCGACGTGCCATCGAGATCCAGCTGGCCACTGCCGGCCGCATCGTCGGAGGGGCGGGCGAACTTCGTGTACTTCTCGATCAGATCCGGCAGTGTGTAGCGAGCCTCCGCGGGGTCGATCAGATATGCGGCGATGGCGGTGTCGAGCGTGAGCCCGCGCACCTCGACGTCGAACTCGAGCAGCGACCGCATCAACGGCTTGACGTTGTGTCCGCGCAGGTTGGTGTGGGCGCCGAGTGCAGCCCGAACCGCGTCGTCGGCGAGGACGTCTGCGGTGATCCACAGCACCTCGGCAACCGACGCGTCGACCACGACGGCAATTCCGGCGAGCGGGCTGCGACCCGGCTCGCCCAGCCACGTGGCGGCGATGTCGAGCGCTGCTGTGGACCCGATCACGGCTGCGGCTTCGTCAGGCGACGCTGCCGTCGTCACTTCGGCCACGATCTCGGGGCGCTCCTCGACCGGACCCAGATCGACCGACGCTCCCATCGCCGAGAGCGCCTCGTCGAGCCGGCCGGCCAACGTACGGAACTCGAGGAAGTCGAACAGTCGCTTCAGTTCCTCGGCGTTCGGGCTGACCCCGAGGCCCTCGATGTCGAGGTCGCCGATCGGAGCGTCGTGACGCAACTGCATCAGGTCGAGGTTCTTGCGGGCGCGCTCTTCGTGTTCGGCGAGGTTCGATCGCAGCTTCGGCGTCTGGTCGTCGACGTGTTCGAAGATGCCGTCGAGCCCGCCATAGGCGTTGATCAGCTTCGCGGCCGTCTTCTCCCCCACGCCGGGTACCCCGGGCAGGTTGTCGCTGTTGTCGCCGCGCAGCGCGGCGTACTGCACGTACAGCGAGGGCACCACCCCGGTGCGTTCCTCGATGCCGGCCTCGTCGTAGAACGCGTAGTCGCTGACGCCGCGCTTGTTGTAGAGCACCTTGACGTCGGGGTCGCGCACGAGCTGATAGCTGTCGCGGTCACCGGTGACGATGATCACCTGGTGGCCGGCGTCGACGAGGCGGTCGGTCGCCGTGGCGATGATGTCGTCGGCCTCCCAGCCGGACAGATCGATTGCCGAGATCCCGACGGCATCGAGCACCTCGCGTACGAGCCCCATCTGCTGACGCAGGATGTCCGGAGCCGCCTCGCGCTGCGCCTTGTACAGCGGTTCGGCTTCGTGGCGAAAGGTCGGCTCGGGACGGTCGAACGCAACGAGCACGCCATCGGGCGAGTGATCCTTGAGCACGTTGATCAACATCGACGTGAATCCGAACACGGCGTTGGTGACCTGTCCGCTCGCGGTGGCCATGTCGGTCGGGAGCGCGAAGAACGCGCGGTAGGTCAACGAATTGCCGTCGACGACGAGATAGGTGCCCATCGCCGACCCTCAGTCGACGCCAGGTCGCAGCGAGCCATCGATGATGCGGTCGGCGACGTCGCGCATCCGAGTCCGTTCGCTCATCGCCGTGCGTTGGATGAAGCCGAATGCGTCGGTCTCGGTGATGCTCAACTCGTCCATCAGCAGACCCTTCGCCCGATCGATGATCTTGCGAGACTCGAGCTGCTCGCCCAATGCATCGATCTCGCCCGTCAGCGACCGCAGTTCCCGGAACCGCCCCATCGCGACCTCGATCGCCGGGATCAGATCGCTCTTCTGGAACGGCTTGACGAGGAAGGCGAGCGCACCGGCGTCGCGTGCCTGCTCGACGACCTCGCGTTGACTGAACGCGGTCAGCATCAGAACACCACAGATCTTCTCGCCGTTGATGATCCGTGCCGCTTCGAGGCCGTCCATCCCAGGCATCTTGATGTCGAGGATGGCCAGATCCGGTTCGAGGCCCCGTACCAGTTCGATCGCCTGGTCGCCTCGGCCGGTCTCCCCGATGACCTCGTAGCCCTCTTCCTCGAGGGTCTCACGCAGGTCCATGCGGATGATGGCCTCGTCCTCGGCGATCACGACACGCAATGGCATGCCCTCTTATCTAGCAGGTGTCGCCCGGATTCGGCTCCGTCACCAGTAGCCGGCCATCAACTCGGACGACCACGTCGGCTGCATCACCGGTCCGCGTGGATCGAATTCGCGCATGTGGGGCTTGATGTCGAGCACCGGCGTGCCATCGATCGCATCGAGGCCGCGCACTCGGATGTCGAGGTCGTCGACACCGAGGAGCTCGCATGTGGTGAGGCCGAGCCGGTTCGGGCGCGAACTTGCACGCTGGGCGAAGATGCCGACCATCGGCCACGCCTCGTTGCCGCGTGGGTGTCGGGCCCCGGTGGCCACCTGTTCCTCGTCGAAACGGTCGAACACGAAGATGACCTCGACGTGCGAGAACTCGTCGAGACCGGCGACCGAGTCAGGCCTGAACCGATCGCCGTCGAGGCGGATGACGCTCTCGACGTCGCCCCAATCGTCGTCGATTCGTCCCACTCTCGCCGACGCCACATGCCCGATCGGGCGAACAGTGAGCTCGGTCATCCGAACGCACCCATCATCGCCTTGCTGATGGGGCGACAGAGCTCCCGGAGCCGGGCGCATCCGTCGTCGCCGATGGCGTCGTACGGCGCGGCGGCGAGCTCGTCGGTGCGTGCCTCGATCCAGTCCCGACGCTCGCGTCCCAGCGCCGTGAACGCCAGATCGGGGTCGAGCCAGCGTCGCTCGCGCAGCCGTTCCTCGGCCGCCAGCCAGTCGTCGCCCGTTCGCTGGCGGGTGGCCCTGAGAATGTCGGATGACACGTCGCCGGCAGCGGCGTGGGTGACCAACGCCTCGCACCCGTCGAGCCCTTCGACGGTCAGCGCTGCGATGTGGCCGTCACCGCGGAACTCACGCAACAGCGACTGCGCGTGCCACAGAACGAGGTGAGGTTCCTCCGGCCACGCGAGCGACGCATGTCCGGCAAACAGCACCCGGCCCTCTGGTCGGGCGCATGCCGCGAGCGCCGCTGCCCGGGCGAGCTCGGCCGCTTCGATGATCTCCGACCCACCGACGAACGCGCCAGCGTGCGCACGAATCATTCGATCGGCACCCCGCAGCCGGGCGGCCGCCATCTCGGCCGGCGCGACCCGACCCCAGACGCCGTCCATGCTGCGGCGAACCAGGTCGGAGTCGAAGTTGAAGAACGTGGCGATCACGACCTCGGCGCTCACGGCACCCATCGGCGCCGAGCGTGACGCGAAGTAACCGGTCATCCGATCGTCGACCCCGATCGTCAGGTACTCCTCACGAGCTTCGGCGGCGAAATAGATCGCGCCGTGGATCGGCTCGAGCGTGCGCCAGGTCTTTCGGGCGATCAGTGGGTCCATCGGGCGAGCTTGGCAGAGCCGAACCAGAGCACCACGACCGAATCACATGCGGTCGAGCAGTTCATCCTGTCGGAGTTCGAGCGAAGCGATCTCCTCGACGACTTTCGCCCGGTGCTTGGCGTGAGCATCGACGTGGCGGCGGGCGTCACGCGCTTCGAACGATGCGCCGGCCGTCTCCGACACCAAGGCCCGGATCTCCTGATCGTCGGCGTCATCGCCGAGGTAGATCATCTGCTCGTCGATCACCGCCAACTCGGCGCGCAACGACTTGAGCCGGGTCGCCACTTGCGACAGACGACGCTCGATCAGCCAGTTGCTCATGACCGTCTCACGCTACAACGGCCTGCCGCGTCGGCTGCGGAAGGCAGGCACGGCCGTTGCGCACGGTCGATTGTGTGGTCCTGGCCACATCGGTCAGGATCTGGCGATGGCGCGATTGAGCGAGATCGGCGAACAGGACGGATGGCGGTGCTGGCTCTGCGACCAGCCGGTCGACCCGGACATGTCGGTGAACGACCCTCGTGGTCCGAGCATCGACAGCCGAACCACCGAGCGAAAGGCGAAAGCAAAGGGCACGGGGCGAGGCAAGGGAACCGGGACGGGCCAGGAACGGCTCGCTCACCGTTCGTGCAACACCGGAAAGGGCAGTACGAAGCCCGTCGTCGAATGGCCCGACGATCTCCTGCTTGCGGACCCCGCAGTGATTCTCGCGGCGGTCGATCGAGCTCAACGCAAGGGAGGGAGAGAGATCATGGGCCACTGTTCGGACGAGCGCGATGCCGTCGCTGCTGCCGACTGGCTGGTCGACAGGATCTCCCGGCTCGAACCTGGCCTCGAGGTCAGCGCCGCGGTCGAACCCGGTGGCGGCCAGTACATGGTGGTCCTCCACTCGGCCTCGTAGCGACGCACTGCGTTTCGCAGTTCCCGCGCGGGATCGGTGAACACTCCGACTCGGAGGCCATGGGTGACCGACGTGGTGTCGACGGGGAAATCGTTCTGTGGAACGATGTCCCGTCAGTCATCCGACAGCAACTGGGGGTTCGTCATGGTGGTAGGGGTCCAGGAACGGCTGGCCGAACGAGGGAACGATCTTGCGATCGTCGACGAATTCGGCTCGTGGACGTGGTCTGAGTTCAACAGCCGCCAGAACCGACTCGTCCACGGGTTGCGCGGACTCGGCCTCGGACTCGGCGACACGATTGCCCTGCTCGGCAACAACCGCCACGAGTGGCTCGAGACACTCGGGGTCTCGGGGCTGATCGGCACCGTTCTCGTACCGATCAACTGGCACTTCAGCGTCGACGAGATCGCCTACGTGCTCGAAAACTCGGGGGCGAACGCGATCATCGCGGACGCAGAGTTCGCCGACAACGCCTCCGCGGCCGCCGAGCAGGCGGGCGTCCAGACCCGGATCTCCTATGGAGGTCCGATCGCTGGGTTCACAGACTTCGAAGAGGTCGTTGCGTCGGGTTCGCCTGACGAGCCGACCGACGGCGTTGCGGGCGCGACGATGTTCTACACCTCGGGCACCACCGGGCGCCCGAAAGGTGTCAAGTCGAGCATTCTGGCCGTCGGTGGCGACCCGAGAGACATGACCGAGCGACTCAAGTTGCTGCTGAACCTGTTTCTGATGCCCGAACCCGACGGCAACGTCGTGCTGTGCAATGCACCCCTCTACCACGCCGGGCCGCTGGCCTTCTGCGGGCTCCCGTTCTCGCTCGGCGCCACGATCGTCCTTCGGCGCAAATGGGACGCACAGGAGACGCTCGACCTGATCGACGAGTACGGGGTGACGCACTACTACGCCGTCCCCACGCACTTCTCCCGGATGCTCAAACTGTCGGACGAGGCCAAGAAGGGTTTCTCCGGCGCCGACCTCCAGTACGTCATCCACACCGCAGCGCCGTGCCCTCCCGAGGTCAAGCGACAGATGATCGACTGGTGGGGACCTGTCGTCTTCGAGTTGTACAGCGCGAGCGAAGGTGCCGGGTGCGGCACCGCGGTGAACAGCGAGGAGTGGCTCTCCAAGCCGGGAACCGTCGGTAAACCGAACCCCGTCACCGAACTGCTGATCATCGGCGACGACGGCACACCGCTGGGCGCGAACGAGGTCGGCCAGATCTACATGCGCAGCCTGACCGGCAACGACTTCGAGTACCTCGGTGACGAGGAGAAGACCAAAGGCGCCCACCTCGAACCCGGCGTGTTCTCGTTCGGTGACATCGGATACGTCGACGACGATGGCTATCTGTTCCTCTCCGACCGAAAGATCGACATGATCATCTCCGGAGGCGTGAACATCTACCCCGCCGAGATCGAATCGCTGATCGTGACGCACCCTCAGGTCGCGGATGTCGGCGTCTTCGGTGTTCCGAACGACGAGTTCGGTGAGGAGGTCAAGGCGGCCGTGGAACTCCTTCCCGGATCCGACGCGGCAACCGTCGAGGTCGAACTCCGCAATCTCTGCCGGGACAAGCTCGCCGGGTACATGTGCCCTCGAAGTTTCGACTTCGGCGACCTGCCCCGGACCGCCACCGGGAAGCTCCCCAAGCGCGAACTGCGCGCAAAGTACTGGGAGGGCACGGGTCGCTCGATCTGACCGTGGCCTCTGGGGTCTGACTCGAGACGCAGGAGCACGGCGCAGCGACGGCGGCGAGTGCCCCGGGTCGGACTCGAACCGACACTTGACGGTGTTTGAGACCGTTGCCTCTGCCAATTGGGCTACCGGGGCGGTGTGCGACGGCGAGACTAGCGGGCTTACCCGCCGGTAGCTCTCGCGCTTCCAGCGAGCGGTCTAGCCTGCCGACAATGCTCGCATTCACCTTCCCCGGTCAGGGGTCGCAGCGACCTGGCATGGGGCTGCCCTGGCGGGATCACGAGAGTTGGGAACTGATCGACGAGGCGAGCGACATCGCCGGCCGCGACATCGGTGCGCTGCTCTGCGACGCCGACGCCGACGAACTCCGAGACACCCGAAACGCACAGCTGACCACGTTCGTGTCGAGCCTGATGGTGCTCGATGCGGTCGAGCGTCTCGGCATTGCGCCGAGCTACTGCGCCGGCCACAGCCTCGGCGAGTACACCGCGCTCACGGCGACGGGTGCGCTCGGATTCGACGACGGCATCCGCCTCGTGTGCGAACGCAGCGCCGCCATGCACGACGCCGGCCTCGCGCAGCCCGGCACGATGGCGGCCGTGCTCGGCCTCGACGACGACCAGGTCGACGTCGCCTGCCGGCGCGCTGACGCCGACGTGTGGGTGGCGAACTACAACGCCCCCGGCCAGGTCGTCATCGCCGGCTCGCCCGACGGCGTCGCCGCGGCGAGCGCCCACGCAAAGGACCTGGGCGCCAAGAAGGTGATGCCGCTGCAGGTCGCCGGCGCGTTCCACACGCCGTTCATGACCGCAGCGCGCGAGCGCTTGCGTGCAGCACTCGCCGACGCGGACCCCCGCGACAGCGACGTACCGGTCGTGTCGAACGTCGACGCACTCCTCCACGAGCAGGCCGGAGACTGGACGAGCCTGCTCTCGGCGCAACTGTCGAGTCCTGTGCGCTGGAAGCACTCGCTGCTCACACTCGCCGACGCCGGCGTCACCGACTTCGCTGAGTTGGGCCCCGGGGCAGTCTTGACCGGGATGGCGAAGCGGACCATTTCCGGAAGCCGAACGATCTCCGTCGCGACGCCCGAAGACCTCGACAAGTTGCTCGAATGGGTCGGAGCCGGAACTCCATCAGGCCCCCGCCAGCAAGAGGGCGAGCACCTCTTCGCCGTCGAACGACTGGTGGTGAGCCCAGCGGCGGGCATCTTCACCCCGATCGGAGGACTGCTCGAGGGCTCGAACATCGATGTGGGCACCGTGGTCGGCCACGTCGGCGAGGTCGAAGTGCGATCGCCGTTCTCCGGAGTGCTCCAGAGCTTCATCGCGCTCGACACCGAGCGAGTCACCAGTCGTCAACCAATCGCCTGGCTGCGCACCGAGTAGTGATGGACGGGAGCTGAACATGCCGAAAGTTCCTGCGGGGGTCAGGGGCGCAGCGATCACCGGGTGGGGCACCGCACTGCCCGACCAAGTCGTCACCAACCACGACCTCGAGCGCACGATCGACACCGACCACGACTGGATCGTCGAGCGAACCGGCATCCACGAACGACGCGTCGGCGGCACCACCGCGGGCCTCTCGGTCGAGGCCGGGCGCCAGGCCATCGAGCGCGCCGGGCTGCAACCAAGCGACATCGATGCGCTCGTGCTCGCCACCACCACCCCCGACCGAGCAGTGCCCGGCACGTCATCGACTGTGCAACACCTGCTCGGACTCACATGCGGCGCCTACGACCTCAACGCCGCATGTTCGGGCTGGGTGTATGGCCTCATCAACGCGCATGGCCTCATCGCGCTCGGCGCCGAGAAGGTGTTGGTGATCGGCACCGACACGCTCGCACGGATCACCGATTGGGACGACCGCAACACCGCCATCCTCTTCGCCGACGGCTCCGGCGCCGCCGTCCTCGAAGCCGTCGATGGCGACGGCCAACTGCTCGGATGGCATCTCTCCGCCGACGGGAGCGCCGAAGGGGCGCTGTACGCCGAGGTCGGCGGCAAGCTCCAGATGGAGGGCCGCGAGGTGTTCCGGCGCGCGGTACGGCTGATGGCCGACTCGGCCACCGCCTCGATGGAAGCCGCCGGGGTCAACGCCGACGACGTTGCCCTCGTCATTCCGCACCAGGCGAACATTCGCATCATCTCGGCGTCGTTGGAACGGCTCGGCATCGAGCTCGACCGCGCCTCGATCGTGCTGGACCGCACCGGCAACACCTCGGCCGCATCGATCCCGCTTGCGCTCGCGGACGCCTTGGATCGCGGTCGGATCTGCCAAGGTGACCTCGTGTTGTTCGTCGGATTCGGTGCAGGAATGACTGCGGCCAGCGCCGTGGTCAGGTGGAGCGCTTCAGTGCCGATGCCCGCCGGTGGAGCGGCCTCGTGACCCGCGTCGTGCTGGTCACCGGCGGCGCCCGCGGCATCGGTCTGGCGTGCGCACATCGCTTCGCTGCCCAGGGCGACCGGGTTGCGGTGACCTACAACTCCTCACCCCCTCCGGACGACTTCTTCGGCGTGCGGTGCGACGTGACCTCGAGCGACGACGTCGATGCGGCGTTCACCGCGGTCGAGGAACACTTCGGCGACCCGGTCGAGGTGCTCGTCTCGAACGCCGGCATCACTCGCGACGGCCTCCTCCTGCGCATGTCGGAGGACGACTTCACGTCGGTGATCGACGCGAACCTGACCGCCGCATACCGCGTCGTGAAACGGGCCAGCCGCTCGATGTTGAAGGCGCGGCGGGGCCGCATCGTCCTCGTGTCGTCCGTCGTCGGACTCCTCGGTTCGGCGGGCCAAGCGAACTATGCAGCATCGAAGGCCGGCCTGGTCGGCTTCGCCCGATCGATCGCCCGTGAGCTCGGCTCGCGCTCGATCACCGTCAACGTGGTCGCCCCCGGCCCGGTCGCCACCGACATGACCGCGGCACTCGACGACGAGCGCATGGCTGCACTCACGTCGATGGTGCCGCTGCAGCGTGTCGCGGAACCCGACGAGATTGCCGGCGTCGTCGCCTTCCTCGCCTCCGACGACGCTGCCTACATCACCGGTGCCGTCATTCCCGTCGACGGCGGTCTCGGCATGGGACACTGACAACCGATCCACATCATCGGCTCACCCGATCGGGTGTGCCACACTGCAAGATCCATCGACAAGGAGAACCCCGTGGACCCCGAACTTTTTGCCCGTTTCCGCAAGTGCGCCGTCGAGGTGCTGTCCGTCGAAGAGAGCGCCGTCGTGCCCGAGGCGAATTTCGGCGATGATCTCGATGCCGACAGCCTCGATCTCGTCGAGCTCGTGATGGCCCTCGAAGAGGAATTCGACGTGTCCGTGCCCGAAGAAGAACTCGAAGGCGTCGAGACCGTCCAGCAGGCCTACGACATCGTCGCCGCAAAGCTGTGACCGGAGGCGGCCGTCGGGTCGCGGTCACCGGCCTCGGCGTCGTCGCCCCCACCGGCATCGGGCGCACGGCGTTCTGGAACGGCCTCCTCGGTCCCGGTGTCACGAGCGGCCAGTCGCTCACCATCGACGACTGGGACCCCGCCCCATATTTCGACAATCCCAAGCAGGCACGCCGCACCGACCGAGTCGAGCAGTTCGCAGTCGCCGCCGCAGCTGAGGCATTCGACCAGGCGGGTGGTGTCGACGCGATCGGTGTCGATCCTGCACGATTCGGCACGATCTTCGCCACCGGCGTCGGCGGACTCCATTCGATCGAGGACCAGGTCCAAGTTCGCCTCGAGCGGGGGGAGCGTCGGGTCTCGCCGTTCCTCGTACCGATGATGATGGCCAATGCGTCGGGCGCATCGATCTCGATGCGTTATGGGCTGCAAGGCCCGGCCGAGACGATCTGCACGGCGTGCGCCGCCGGGTCCCATGCGATCGCCTATGCGGCGCGCCTCATCCGCTGGGGTGTCGTCGACGCCGTCGCCACCGGCGGCAGCGAAGCCGCGGCCACGCTCACCGCCCTGGCGGGCTTCGGCAACATGACCGCGCTCACCAACGCCGGAATCAGTCGACCGTTCGATGCCGAACGCGACGGATTCGTGCTCGGTGAAGGCGCCGCCGTGTTGATTCTCGAAGAATGGTCCAGCGCCGTCGAACGCGGCGCCACCATCCTCGGCGAGATCCTCGGCGGGGCGAGCACCGCCGACGCGCATCACATCACGGCGCCCTCTCCTGGCGGTGTCGGGGCGATCGCCTGCATGCGTCTCGCCCTCGCCGAATCGGGTCTCGAGCCCGGCGACGTCAAACAAGTGAACGCTCATGGGACCTCGACCCCGCTCAACGACGCTGCAGAAGCTGCTGCGATCACCGAGGTGTTCGGAGCCGGCAAGGTCCCGGTCGTGTCGACCAAGGGTGTGACCGGCCATGCACTCGGTGCCGCCGGCGCCCTCGAAGCAGCAGCCGCGCTGTTGTCGATCGAGTACCGGCTGATCCCGCCGACGGCGAACACCACGACGATCAGCGCCGACATGGAGATCGATCTCGTCATGGGCGAGCCCCGTCCGTGGGAACCGGGGCCGGTGATCTCGAACAACTTCGGCTTCGGCGGCCACAACGGTTCCGTCGTCGTCGCCCCACCAACCTGACGATTACATCGCGGGTCTGACCCCTGATGTAATCGTCACGCGTCGGCGAGCACGAAGAGCAGGTCGCATTGGCAGGCGACTTCACCGCGTACCAAGGCGCGACCAGAACCCTTGCCGGCGCGAGCTGACATGCGGCCCAACTCGACTTCGAGAATCAGCTCGTCGCCGGGGACCACCTGACGACGGAATCGAGCGCCGTCGAGTCCACCAAACAACGGCAGTTTGCCGGCGTACTTCGGGTCGGCGAGCACAGCGGCTGCACCCACCTGAGCGATCGCCTCGCACATCAGCACCCCCGGAAGCGTCGGGCGGCCGGGGAAGTGTCCGGCGAAGAAGTACTCGTCGCCGGTGAGCGTCCAGCGTCCCGACGCCGACACGCCGGGCACTATCGAGATCAGTTCGTCGACGAGCAGGAACGGAGGCCGATGCGGCAGCAGATCCTCGGGGCGGGGCAGGGCGTTCGGTTCGGATGTCGACATCAGCGGCTCCAGTCGGGTCGTCGTCGGGCGTGTGCGTGGTAGTGATCGGGGATCGAACGCAAGGAGTCGTCGATCCAGAACGGACCACTGTCGAGCGACTCCATCACGACGGTGAGTCTGGCGTGCAATGCATCGCGGATGTCTGCTGGCGGAACGGGATCATGGCAGCGCCACACCACCATGGGCACGGCGCACGAGTCGCACTCGGCGATCCAGCACATCTCGTCGCTGTGGAACCACTCGGTGAACGGTGTCGCCTCACAGAGTTCACATCCGGTGTCGACGTTCACGTCTCGCACCGTACGCGAATGAGGGACCGGCCAGGAGGACCGGTCCCTCATCCGAAGGGGAGAATGCGTGACAGGAATGTTCCGGTCAGTTGTTCAGTGGGTGATCAGGCGGGGCAGGAAGCCACGAAAGCGTCGAGACCTGCTGCAACGGTCGGGGGCAGGAGCACGCCGTCGATGGCGTGGATCACGCCGTTGCTCGCCGGGACATCGGCAATCACAACGTTGACGCTCTCGTTCAGCACGACGCCGTCGGTCACGTCGACGGCGATGTCCTCGCCCTGCACGGTCGCAACCGGACCGGTGGTCAGGTCGGTGGACATGACCTCGCCGGAGACGACGTGGTAGGTGAGGATGGAGGTCAGCACCTCGGCGTTCTCCTCGAGGAGGAGACAGTCGACAAGGCCCTCGGGCAGTGCGGCGAATGCATCATCCGTCGGCGCGAACACCGTGAACGGACCCTCGCTCGACAGGGTGTCGACGAGGCCCGCGACCTCGACGGCGACGCCGAGGGTCCCGAAGGAGCCGTTGGCTGTGGCGACGTCGATGATCGTGCCCGGCTCGTCGGCCATGTCGTCGGCGGGCGCCTCGGTGGCGGCGGGTGCTCCCGTCGTCGCTGCGGCTTCGTCAGCATCGTTCGAATCGCTGCCGCAGGCCGACAGGACAACGAGGCCGGCGATTGCGGCGACACCGGCGAGGCGGGTGGAGGACTTGCGCATGGGAGTGGATCCTTTTCGTGGTTCTGAATGGGGGTGTTGTGTTCACGCCGCTTCGAGCGGAGTAACAGGTCTACGACGCCGGTTCAGATCCGGATGACAATTGAGTACGAAAAGTCTCTCGGCCCGCAAATCGGGCTCGCTGAAGGCCTGCCGTCAGTCGGTGCCGGGGCGGCGCGACGACTCGCGCCCGGGATCGCCGCGGTAGCCAGGCGGATACGTGGCCGCAAGCTGATCCGCAGTCGGCTTGCGCCGTCGATACGCATCTTCGGGCAGCAGATCCACGAGCGCTGTCATGATTCGTTTGGTGTCGGCCTCGAGTGAACGACCGACGAGGCGTACGGGTTCACCGACGCGAATTCGAACGGTCGGCGGATCGCTGAGGTTCAGCACGTTCGGGATCCGACTCGAACGCGGCCACACGCGCTCGGTGCCCCACATCCCGACGGGAATGACCGGCGCGCCGGTCATCTGCGCCAACCTGGCCGCACCCCATCGCCCCGTCGGCTTCTTGAAGAAGGCGGGCCCGCGCGGAATGGTGCCCTCCGGCATCATCGTCACCATCTCGCCACCCCCGAGCGCTGCCGCAGCGGCGGCGAGTGGCTCGTCGGAACCGGTCCCCCGGTCGACTCTGATCCCGCCCATTGCTGCTGCGATCGGTCCGACGATCGGCGCGTCGAACACCTCCTTTTTGCCGAGGAAGCGGGCCGGGCGCCCCGACTCGGCAATCGTGAGCGACATGGCTGCCACATCGAAGTAGCTGCGGTGGTTGCCAACAAGAATTGCCGCCCCGCTCGCCGGGATGTGCTCGACCCCGTCGATGTCGAACCGGGCGTACGGATACGCAGACGGGCGAGCGAAACGCAGGGCGACCTGCTGCAACTCGAGACCGACCACGGGAATCTTCAGCACGCCGGGTGACACGTCGAGGTTGAGCGTCGGCCACCGACGCGCCGCCGCAACGAGCACCATTCGAGGATCCGGGTTCACCACGATCGGGTGGCCGACCGCTGCGAGCATGGGCGTGTCGTACACGCTGTCGGAGTAGGCGTAGCTCTCGGCGAGGTCGACGTCGTGACGCTCGGCCCACTCGGCGATCGCCGCCAACTTCCCAGCCGACCACACGAACGGACCGTCGAGGGTTCCGTCGTAGGTGCCGTCGGCGCTCACGCCATACCGTGTCGCCACGACGTCGTCGAGCCCGAGACGGTCGGCAAACGGCTTGACGAGGTCGTACGGCGTCGTGGTCGCCAGCACGATCGGACGACCGGCCTCACGGTGCGCCGCGAAGGCGGTCGCCGCAAATGGCTGCACCATGGCACACAGGTCGTCGGCAACGGTTTCCGCGGCCTCGGCGACTGCAGCTTGCGACCGGCCTGTCGCAAGCGTCACTGCCTGGCGGGCCAACACCATCGACGGGAGTGTCTCGCCGATGGCGTTGAACAACCCGAACAACAGCCGCTCCCCCGGCACCGGGTTCGGTCCGGTGAGCCCGGCCAGGCGCATGGCGCCGGCGAACACCTCGCCCGAGGCGCCCGACAACAGCGTGCGATCGAGATCGAAGAAGGCGGCGCCGTTGGAAGTCACGGTTCGAGACTAGGCCACGGCTGATCGCACGGGCACGGGCCATCGCGCGGACATGGATCGAAAAATGGGAAAGACCCGGATGGGGGATCCGGGTCTCTCAACCAAGAGAAATCCTCCGGTTGGGGGAACCGGTTCGTGGACTTCTCTATCGAGTGGAACATGGGGGGTGTTCGCACTGCGATTTGCTTGTGAAAGTATGCACGTGAACAAGCGATCGTGCAAGTAGAACAAACAGATACTTGGTATCGTCCGCAGAGATGGATGTGCGGCAGCTCTCGACGCTCGTGGCGATCGCCGATCACGGCACCTTCTCGGCAGCGGCACGGGCGCTCTACACGGTCCAGTCGAATGTCTCCAGCCACATCGCACGGCTCGAGAAGGAGTTGGGCGTCACGCTCGTCGACCGCGCACAAGGCGGTCTGACCGAGGACGGCGCCCGCGTCGTCGAGCGCGCACGGCGGATCCTCAACGAACTCGACGACATCGCCGCCGACATGTCGAGTCGCCATGCCGAGGTGATCGGGCAGACCAGGATCGGCGTCATCGGCACCACGGCGCGTTGGTTGATTCCCCAGTTCCTGGGCGAGCTCAGCGATCGCCACCCGAACGTCAGGGCGATCGTCCAGGAGGGGGCCACGTCGTCGCTCGTCCCCAACGTTCTGACCGGGCAGCTCGGCGGGGCGATCGTGCATCTTCCCGTCGATGAACCCGAGCTGATCATCGAGCCCCTGTTCGCCGAAGACCTGCTCTTGCTCGCCCCCGATGGCCACCCCCTCGCCGATCGCGACGTCATTCCCCTCGCTGACCTCGATGACGTCCCGCTGCTCCTTCCACCGCCGGGCGCAGCGATGCGTCGCGTGCTCGAACGTGCAGCGGCCAATGCCGACGTCACGTTGCGAGCCCAAGCCGAAGTCGACGGAGTCCGACTCCTCGCCTCGCTGGCATTCGCCGGATTCGGTGCGACGATCGTGCCGGCGACCGCGGTGCCCGACTGGTTGGAGGGGACCTTTCACCGCATCACCGTGCCCGAACTCCCCCGGCGCGTCGTCGCCTTTGCCCGCCGTCGACGCCCAGCGGCGAGTGCCCCCACGATGGCGGTGCTCGACGTGCTGCGATCGGTCACGAGCACCAACGGTGCGCTGCAACACGGCATCCACACCGAGGCAGCGGCGATACCGCTCAGTCGCTGATCGTCCGGGCGTCGTCGTACGACCGTTCGCGGTACTGTCCGCAACGATGACCAGCGTCGCTTCGACCCCGCTCGCACTCACCCGGCTCACGCCGAGCGACGTCCGTGTCACGATTCGCGACCTCGACGGCCGACAGGTGGTCTGGGCCGAGTTCGATGCCGACGACGAGCCGACCCGCCTGACCAGCACGACCTCGGAGCAATTCGTGGCGGCGGCCACGGCGGCGCGCGCCGGCCACCTTCCGTTGGTGCTCGTGCTGGCGACGTCGGGCGCCGACATCAACGAGGGCGTTTCGGCGCTGCACGCCTGGGGCCGCGTCGCTGCTGCACTGACCGCGTGCTCCGGCGTCGTGCCGACCGCGGTGATCGTGTCGGGCCCTGCAGTGTCCGGGCCGGCGCTGCTGCTCGGCATCGCCGACCTGACGGTGATGACGCAGAGCAGCTACGCCTTCGTCAACGGCCCGACCATGGTCGAGGAGTTCACCGGAATCGCCATCAGTATCGAGGAGCTCGGAGGGGCAGGGCACCACGAGAGATACACCGGTGTCGCTACCGCCGTCGTACCCGACCGCGACGCGGCCATCGAGATGGTCGCGGACCTGCTGTCGTACCTCCCCGATCACGTCGACGCCGAGCCGTCGCGGCTGGTCACCGACGACGTGGCCGACCGGCGTTGCCCTGAGGCGGGCGACCTGATCCCGCCGTCATCAACCGGCAGCTACGACGTCCGACAGGTCGCTGCAGCGATCGTCGACGATGGTTCACTCCTCGAGTTGCGTGACCGCTGGGCTGCGAACGTCGTCACCGCGTTCGCCACCATCGACGGTCGCCCGGTGGGCATCGTGGCCAACCAGCCGATGATCCTGGCCGGAACGCTCGACATTCCTGCATCGCAGAAGGCAGCCCGATTCGTCGCGCTGTGCGACGCGTTCAACCTCCCCATCATCACACTCGTCGACACCCCCGGCTTCTATCCCGGCAAGGACCTCGAGTGGCGCGGCATGATCCGCCACGGGGCACAGCTCGTCTACGCCTATGCCCGCGCCACCGTGCCGCGGATCTGCATCATCCTGCGCAAGAGCTATGGCGGCGCCTACATCGTGATGGACTCCAAGACGATGGGCAACGACCTGTGCCTGGCATGGCCGTGGGCCGAACTCGCCGTGATGGGCGCGGGGCAGGCCGCAGCCATCCTCCAGCGGCGGGCGACACCGGAAGAACGCGCGGCGTTCGAAGCCGACTACGCCGAGCGTCTCCTCAACCCGTACGTGGCGGCCGAGCGCGGGCTCGTTGATGCGGTCATCGATCCCGCCGAGACGCGCATCGAGATCGCCGCTGCCCTCGAGGTACTGCAGGACAAGCGCGAAACACTCGGCGGCCGAAAGCACGGCAACAGCCCACTCTGACGTGCTGCGGTTGCGGGTCGAGCAACCATTCGGCACTAACGTGACGGCGCGGCCGGGGAGGAACCTCCGGCTGCATCACCCTCAGAGTTCGCGCCACGAGAGGAAGCCACGTGCCCGAGACCATCACCATCACCGACGATCGCACCGGAAAAACCGTCACCGTTCCCATCGAAGGTGGGGTGTTCCCATCGTCGGCGTTGCGTGAACTCGATCCATCGCTCTACTGCTACGACCCGGCCTACTTGTCGACCGCCTCGTGCAAGTCGGCGATCACCTATCTCGATGGCGACGCCGGCATCCTGCGATACGGCGGTTACCCGATCGAACAGCTGGCAGAGCATTCGAGCTACCTCGAGGTCGCCTATCTGCTGTTGAACGGTGAGCTGCCGACCAAGGAGCAGCTCGACGTATGGGTCCACGACGTCACGCATCACACGTTCATCCACGAGAACATGCGCAAGCGGTTCGTCGACGGCTTCCACTACAACGCGCATCCGATGGGGATGTTCACCTCCGCTGTGGCCGCGCTCGGCACGTTCTACGAGGGCGCCAAGGACATCGACGATCCCGCCCAGCGTGATCGCCAGATCCTGCGCCTCATCGCGAAAGCACCGACGATCGCGGCGATGTGCTACCGATTCTCGGTCGGCTTGCCGTTCAACGCGCCGAGCAACGACCTGTCGTACCCGGCGAACTTCCTCAACATGATGTGGAAGATCGGCGACTACGAGGTCGACCCTGTACTCGAACGTGCGATGGAGGTGCTGTTCATCCTGCACGCCGACCATGAGCAGAACTGCGGCACCACCGCCATGCGCGTGATCGGCTCGAGCCATGCCGACCCCTACTCGTCAGCCGCCGGCGCCGCCGCCGCACTGTACGGACCGCTGCACGGCGGCGCCAACGAGGCCGTGGTGCGGATGTTGACCGAGATCGGATCGGTCGACAACGTTCCCGCGTTCATCAACTCGGTCAAGGCCGGCGAGGGACGCCTGATGGGCTTCGGCCACCGCGTCTACAAGAACTACGACCCGCGTGCGACCATCATCAAGAAGGCCGCATACGACGTGTTCGAAGTGACCGGCAAGAACCCGCTGCTCGACATAGCGCTGAAGCTCGAAGAGGCTGCACTGTCGGACTCGTACTTCATCGACCGCAAGCTGTACCCGAACGTCGACTTCTACTCCGGGCTGATTTATCAGGCGATGGGCTTCCCCGTCGAGATGTTCACCGTGCTGTTCGCGATCCCCCGTATGTCGGGCTGGCTCGCTCATTGGCAGGAGCTCCTCAACGACCCGGCACAGAAGATCTCGCGGCCTCGTCAGTGGTACTCGGGTCCCGACGAGCGCGACTACATCCCCCTCGTCAACCGCTGAGTACACCGCGATGACACAGGGGTCAGACCCCTGTTGTCACGGGTCTACGCTCGAGCGATGACCATCCAGAGGATCAACCCACCGGAGCTCGCTCCGGCTGTCGGCTACGACCACGTCGTCATGGCGACGGGCACCACCCGCGTCTACGTCGCGGGTCAAACGGGCGTCGGCCCTGACGGCAACGTGGTCGGCGATGACTTGGCGTCCCAGACGGCCCAGGCGTTGCGTAACGTCGGGACCGCGCTGAGTGCCGCCGGCGCCGGCTGGGAGCACGTGCAAAGATGACGATCTTGATCGTCGGCTTCGAACCGAGCATGGCCGAGGGTCTCTTCGCCGGGCTCGCAATAACGTTCGGCGACGACATCCCGACCACCGCAACCACCCTCCACGGCGTACAGTCGCTGTTCGAGCCCGACTTGCTCGTCGAGATCGAGGTCATCGCCGAAATGTGAGCCGACGATTACATCGCGGGTCTGACCCCTGATGTAATCAGATGGCGTCGATGGCTGCGTTGAAGGTGACGCTCGGTCGCATCACGGCCGTGGCCTTGGCGGCGTCGGGGGCGAAGTAGCCGCCGATGTCGGCGGGTTGGCCCTGTACACCGAGCAGTTCTTCGACAATCGCCGGTTCGTTGGCCGACAACTCCGCCGCGATCGGCGCGAACCGCGCGGCGAGCTCAGCATCATCGCTCTGCCCCGCCAGGGCCTGGGACCAGTACAGCGCGATGTAGAAGTGGCTGCCGCGGTTGTCGATCTGGCCGAGCCGCCGAGCCGGCGACTTGCCATTCTCGAGCAGCTCACCCGTCGCGGTGTCGAGCGTGTCGGCGAGGATCTGCGCCCGAGCGTTACCGGTCACCGTGGCGAGATGCTCGAACGAGACGGCAAGTGCCAGGAACTCGCCGAGTGAATCCCAGCGCAGGTAGTTCTCCTTGACGAGCTGCTGCACGTGCTTCGGCGCAGACCCGCCCGCACCGGTCTCGAACAGCCCGCCTCCGTTGAGCAGCGGCACGATCGAGAGCATCTTGGCGCTGGTGCCCAACTCGAGGATCGGAAACAGGTCGGTCAGGTAGTCGCGAAGCACGTTGCCCGTCACCGAGATCGTGTCGAGGCCCTCGCGGGCTCGATCGATCGAGAACTGCGTGGCAACCGCCGGAGCCAGAATCTCGATCTCGACGCCCGCAAGGTCGTGGTCCCCCAGGTACCGATTCACCTTGGCGATCAGCTGCGCGTCGTGGGCCCGGGTCGAATCCAGCCAGAAAACCGCCGGAGCCCCGGTGGCGCGGGCACGATCGACGGCGAGGCGAACCCAGTCGCGAATCGGCTCGTCCTTGACCTGGCACATCCGGAAGATGTCACCGGTGCCGACGGTCTGCTCCATCAGCGTGTCGCCCGAGGCGATGTCGACGACGCGGATGAGGCCTGCGCTCGGCGCCTCGAACGTCTTGTCGTGACTGCCGTACTCCTCGGCCTTCTGCGCCATCAGCCCGACGTTCGGAACGCTGCCCATCGTCGAGGGATCGAATGCTCCGTTCGCGATGCAGTCTTCGATCACGGTCTGGTAGACGCCCGCGTAGCTGCTGTCCGGGATGACCGCCTTGGCATCTTGCTGGTCGCCTGCGGCGTTCCACATCTGACCGGAGGTACGGATCATGGCCGGCATCGAGGCGTCGACGATCACGTCGCTCGGTACGTGCAGGTTGGTGATGCCCTTGTCGGAATCGACCATGGCCACGTCCGGGCCGTTCGCGTACGCGGCAGCGATGTCGGCCTCGATCACGGCGCGCTGGTCGGCCGAGAGCGACTCGACGGCGCTGAGCACGCTCGCCCATCCATTGCGGGGATCGCCGCCGGCAGCGGCGATCACATCACCGTGCTTGGCGAAGACGTCAGCGAAGAAGACCTCGACGGCGTGCCCGAAGATGATCGGGTCGGACACCTTCATCATCGTGGCCTTGAGGTGCAGCGAGAACAGCACACCCTGTTGCTTGGCGGCGTTGATCTGGACGGCGAGGAACGAGCGCAGCGCGGCGACGTCCATCGCCGTCGAGTCGATCACTTCGCCGGCGAGCACGGGCACCGACTCCTTGAGTACCGTGGTGGCGCCGTCGGAGCCGACATGTTCGATGCGCACCGCGCCGTCGGATGCGACCGTGAGCGACTGTTCGTTCGCCCGGAAGTCGCGCTCGCCCATCGTCGCGACGTGGGTCTTCGAATCGGGCGACCAGGCACCCATCGAGTGCGGATGCGACTTCGCATAGTCCTTGACCGCCTTGGGAGCGCGTCGATCGGAGTTGCCCTGGCGCAATACCGGATTGACGGCCGAGCCCATCACCGTGCCGTAGCGGGCGCGCGTCTCGACCTCGTCGGGAGTCGACGGCTCGTCGGGATAGTCGGGGATGTCGTAGCCCTTCGCCTGCAGTTCGGCGATTGCTGCCTTCATCTGCGGCACCGAGGCCGAGATGTTCGGCAGCTTGATGATGTTGGCTTCCGGCGTCAACGCCAGGTCGCCCAACTCGGCGAGCGCGTCGCCGATTCGCTGCTCGCTGGTGAGCTGCTCGGGGAATGTGGCGATGATGCGACCGGCCAGCGAAATGTCGCGGGTCTCGACCCCGACACCTGCCACGCCCGCGAACGCTTCGATGATCGGCAGGAACGAATACGTCGCCAACGCCGGGGCCTCGTCGGTGAAGGTGTAGATGATGGTGGACGTGTTCTCGCTCATGGGAGTACCTGCTCGCTCGGGTCGACTTGTCTACAACTTGTCTGCACTGTAGCAACGCCGGTCGGATGCCGCACAGGAACCGGCTCCACCGAAGCGTCCGGGCACGCAGCCTCTAATGTCGTGCCCGATGGACTTCGACTGGACGCCTGAGCAGATCACTCTCCGAGACCATGCCCGCAAGGTCGCCGCCGATGCAGTCGAGCGCCATGGACGCCACAACGACTCGTGGATCAACGGGTTCTCGAAGGACTTCGCCAAGGAGATGGCTGCCCACGGCTGGATCGGCATGACCTGGCCCACCGAGTTCGGCGGAGGAGGCCAGCCCGCCATCAACCGTTTGATCGTCGGCGAGGAGTTGATTGCGGCAGGGGCACCCGTCGCCGCAATGTGGTTCGCCGACCGCCAGATGGGCCCGACGTTGATCCGCTACGGGACCGCCGATCAGCAGGCGGAGTTCCTGCCGGGGATCCTGTCCGGCGAGACCACGTGGTGTATCGGGATGTCCGAGCCCGATTCGGGATCCGACCTCGCGTCGCTCACCACGAGCGCCGACCGCGATGGTGACGACTTCGTGATCAACGGCCAGAAGATCTGGACGAGCTTCGGCGAGCTCGCCGACTACTGCTATCTCATCTGCCGCACCGACGTCGACGGACCACCGCACAAGGGCATCAGCGAGGTGATCGTCCCGATGGACACACCGGGCATCGAGGTCCGCCCGATCACCGACATGACGACGAACCGGCACTTCTGCGAGGTGTGGTTCAACGACGTGCGGGTGCCGGTGGCCAATCTGGTCGGCGTCGAGGGCAATGCCTTCAAGCAGACGATGGCGCAACTCGAACACGAGCGTGGCGGCATCGACCGCCTCGTGTCGAACCAGGCCCTGTATCTGCTCGCACTCGAACGCGCCGATCGCACTGATCCGCTCGTACGCCAGGAGATCGCCGCCATCGAATCGGGCTATCGAATCGGGCGGATCCTGGTGACCCGCGAGGTGTTGCGTCAGGCCCCGGCGGGTTTCTCTGCAGCGACGAAATGCTTCTGCACCGAGCACGAGATCCGGGTGGCCGAGTTCGTCGCTGCGACGTTCGGTGCCGACGCGATGCTGTGGGACGACGTCACACACGGACTCACATACGCTCCCGGCTACACGATCATGGGAGGCACGTCGAACATCATGCGCAACATTCTCGGCGAGCGTGTGCTCGGCCTGCCCCGCGAACCTCGCTGAACGACATTCACCGATCGACCAAGGTGCGACGCGGACCCGACCCCGCGAGCGCTGTACGCTCCGGGCATGAATATCGACGCAGCGTGCTGTGGGACCACCCTGAGTGACGATCGGTCCAACGGTGGCTGCGCGAGCTGAGTTCCTCGACGTCGCAGTGGACGGCGCCAACCTGGGAGCGTTGTCCTGGACCGGGCTCCTCGGCGCCCCGACGGTGCTCGCCGTCCATGGCATCACCTCGAACGCATGGGTCTGGGATCCGTTGGCACATCATCTCGCGGGTGCTGCAGATCTCGTTGCCGTCGACCTGCGTGGTCGTGGCCGGAGCTTCGACGCCCCCGGCCGCTACGGCATCGAGCAGCATGCCGCCGATGTCGCATCGATCATCGATCAGCTCGAGGGCCCGCTGGTCCTGCTCGGTCACTCGATGGGCGCCTTCGTGGTCGAGATGGTCGCCGAACGCCGACCGGAGCTCGTGCGAGATCTCGTCCTCGTCGACGGAGGTACACCGCTCGCGGCGCCGGTGGACGGCGACATCGACGCAGCACTCCATCGGATGCTCGGCCCCGACATCGAGAGGATCCGAACGATCTGGCCCGACCGGGTCTCGTATCAGGCAATGTGGGCGGGGCATCCAGCATTCGAGGAGGGCATCGGCCCCGACCTCGAACGCAACCTGCTCGCCGACCTCATCGAGGTCGAGGATGGCTTCCGGGCCGCCGTCGACGAAACCGCCGTGAGCGTCGACGGCCACGACATGCTGACCAACGACGAGGTCCGACACCTTCTCGATCGACGCCAACAGCCCACGACGATCGTGCGCGCCGAGTTCGGCATGCTCGGCACCCCTCCCCCGTTCATCACCGACGACGTCCGCTCCCGGTACCCGCAGCACCGATGGATCGACGCGCCGGGACGCAACCACTACAGCGTGCTCAACAGCGCCGCCGGCGCATCGCTGCTCGCGCAGACGCTGCGCGACATCCTGATCGACTGACGGGCGCTGACCGCCGTTCATCTACGTTGCCGTCATGGAGCACGTGCAGTTCGGCAGAACCGGTTTGAAGGTGTCACGGCTGTGCCTCGGCACGATGACCTTCGGCTACCAGAGCGACGACGACACGTCGGTCGCCGTCATGGACGCGGCGGCCGATGCGGGCATCACGTTCTTCGACACCGCCGACGTCTACCCGAACGGTGCGCCGCCCGCGCTCTTCGGCCGCACCGAAGAGCTGATCGGGTCGTGGATGCAGGGCAAACGCGATCGGTTCGTCGTGGCCACGAAATGCTTCTTTCCGACCGGGCCGATGCCATGGGACGTCGGCAACAGCCGCCAGAACATCATGCGCTCCGTCGAGGCCTCGCTTCGGCGGTTGCGCACCGACCACATCGACCTGTACCAGGTGCATTCATGGGATCCGGTCACGCCGATCGACGAGACACTGCAGGCGATGGACGACCTCGTGCGGTCCGGCAAAGTGCGCTACGTCGGCTGTTCCAACACGCTTGCGTATCAGCTTGCTCGATCGGTCGGGCGCAGCGAGGTCCTCGGCGTGAGCCGATTCGAAAGCGTGCAACCTCGCTACAACCTGCTGTTCCGTGAGAACGAACGCGAGTTGTTCCCTCTGTGTAGCGAGGAGCGCATTGCGGTGATCCCGTACAACCCCCTCGCCGGCGGACTGCTGACCGGCAAGCACCGCCCCGGCTCACCGACCGAGGGAACTCGCTTCACCCTCGGCCACGCCGGCACGCGGTATCAAGAGCGCTACTGGCACGACGCCATGTTCGCGACAGTCGCCGAGTTTCAGCAGATCGCCGAAGACGCCGGCATCCCGATGACGACGCTCGCGATCCGCTGGGTGCTTGCCAATCCAGTGATCACGGCGCCGATCCTCGGGGCGTCTCGCCCCGACCAGCTGGCTGCCTCGGTGGCCGCGCTCGACGCGCCGCTCGATGACGACGTGAAACGGCGGCTCGACGAACTCAGCCACGAGTACCGATTCGGCGACCACCAGCGCTGAGCGCAGCGGTGAGTTCGCGTTGGTGCGACGCTGCGTGACGTTGGGCAGGCTTGCTACGGTGCCATGAGCGAATCGATGAATGCATCGACGCGACGTCAGGGGGGCGTGATGTACGACAAGATCGTGGTGGGCACCGATGGTTCTCCGACTGCCTTGAAGGCAGTCCAGCACGCTGCATCACTCGCAGCAGCGACGGGCGCACGCCTGCACATCGCCATGGTCACGCCATCGATCCCGATGGTCGTGGCGCCCGACATGCTGATCGCGTCCGCTGAGTGGACCGACGCGACCAAGCAGGCAACCCATACGGCACTCGAATCAGCCGCTGCAACCGCGGCCGCCTCAGGTGCCGAGGTGAGCATTCACCAGCTCGCAGGGGATCCCGCAGACGCACTGCTGGGACTCTGCGAGGAGATCGACGCCGACCTGCTCGTGGTCGGGAGCCGCGGGATGCAGGGCGCTCGACGCTTCCTGCTCGGCAGTGTGTCGAGTCGCTGCGCCCATCACGCCGACCGCTCGGTCCTGATCGTCCACACCGACTGAGGTCCACGATGCCCGCCGCTCTTCCCGACGCCACCGAACTGGCCGCACTCGTCCGATCCGGCCAAGCATCACCGGCCGAGGTCGTCGACGACGCAATCGCCCGTGTCGAGCGACTCAACCCGGCAATCAACGCGGTGATCCACGAGCGTTTCGACGCTGCGCGCACCGAAGCACGCAGTGACCTGCCCGACGGACCGTTTCGGGGCGTTCCATTCCTCGTGAAGGATCTCGGATGCGAGATGGCGGGCGAACCGCACACGCTCGGCAATCGAGCGCTTCGCGACGCCGACGTCCGCGCCACGCATGACTCGTACCTCTATGAGTCCATCCGGACAGCCGGGTTCGTCACGCTCGGCCGCACGAACACGCCCGAGCTCGGCGGCACCATCACCACCGAGCCCGAGGCGTTCGGCCCCAGCCGCAATCCGTGGAACACCGAGTACTCCACTGGTGGCTCGTCGGGTGGCTCCGCCGCCGCAGTCGCAGCAGCAATGGTGCCGGTGGCCCATGCCGGCGATGGAGGCGGCTCGATCCGAGTGCCCGCGAGTGAGTGCGGGCTCGTCGGTCTCAAGCCGAGCCGTGGACGGATCTCGCAAGGCCCCAAGGCCGGCGAGGGATGGGCGGGCGCAACGACCGACGGCGTGGTGTCGAGATCGGTGCGAGACACCGCTGCCCTTCTCGACGTGATGTCGGGGCGTCGCACCGGGGATCCGTACACCGCGGTTCCACCGACCCGGCCGTTCGCCGACGAAGTCGGCATCGACGCCGGCCGACTTCGTATCGGAATCGCACCGACACACCGCGGGGTGCAGACCGACCCCGAGTGCGTCGCTGCCGTCGAGTCGACAGGGGCGCTGCTCGAGTCGCTCGGACACGATGTCGAGATCGCTCAGCCCGACGCGTTCTTCGACGACGAGTTCTCCGGGCACTTCATCACCATCGTCGCGGTCGCCACCGCCGTCGACTTCGTGAGCATCGGTGAGTCGATCGGCCGACCGATCGGCGAGGACGATGTCGAGGCGAGCAACTGGCTGATGGGCTCGATCGGCCGTGCGGTCACCGGGGCCGACTACATCACGTCGGTCAACTGGGTGCACGCCTGGTCGCGCCGAATGCACGCCTGGTGGGACGACTTCGACGTGCTGGTGAGCCCGGTGATCGCCGTGCCACCACCTCCGATCGGCTGGCTGAGCGACCCGGAGCTCGGCACCGAACGTCTCACGAGCATCCTGCAGTTCACCGCCCAGTTCAACGTGTCCGGTCAGCCGGCCATGTCACTCCCCCTGCACTGGAGCGAGAACAACCTTCCGATCGGCGTGCAGTTCGTCGGGCCGATCGACGACGAAGCACTCCTGCTGCGTCTCGCGTCGCAGATCGAGACCGCAGCGCCGTGGTCCGATCGCTTGCCGCCGCTCTACGCCTGAGGGCGGGCGGCTGACGCGTCCGGAGTGCTCGGCCGCCAAGATGTCGTCATGACGCTGCGCGTGATGACGTGGAACCTGTGGTGGCGGTTCGGACCGTGGGAGGAGCGTGAGCGCGCCATCGTCGAGACGGTCCGCTCCACGGTCCCCGACATGTTGTGTCTGCAGGAGGTGTGGGCCGATGCCAGCGGCGCAGGGATGGCGGCGGTCCTCGGCGACGAGCTCGGCTACCACGCCGTCAGCAGCACACCGATCGGACGTTCCGACGTCGGGTTCACCAATGCGGTGCTCTCACGCTGGCCGGCACGGCTGCTCACCGACGAGGCGCTTCCCCGTGCCGACGGATCACCCGGGCATCGACGAGTTGTCGCAGCCGCGGTGTCGACGCCGTGGGGTGCCTGGCCCGTTGCGTCGACGCATCTCGATCACCGCTTCGACGACTCGTCGGCGCGACAACTCCAATGCCGTCGACTGCTCGAGCTGGCATCGGACTGGCGCGGCGACCCGACCGCAGATCTCCCCGTCATCATCGGTGCCGACCTCAATGCGGTCCCGGACAGCGCCGAGGTGCGCATGCTGACAGGGCGCGAGCCCGGCGAGCCCGGAATCGTGTTCTCCGACGCATGGGAGCAGGTCGGCGACGGACCCGGCGCAACGTGGTGCACGACCAATCCGTACTCGGCCGACAGCGCATGGCCGAATCGGCGGATCGACTACGTACTCGTGTCATGGCCGCGCCCGAAGCCGACCGGCAACCCGATCACGGCTGAACTCGTCGGCACCGGCCCGGTCGCTGTCGACGAAGCTCCGGTCTGGCCGAGCGACCACGCAGCGGTGGTCGTCGACATCACGACGCCGCAGTAGCGCCGCCACCGCGCCGCTCCGGTCCGGTCGCGATGACGCAGTGGTGTCATGCTCAGTCGATGACCGCCGCCGAACATGCTGCAGCCGTCACCGCGCAGCCGGCCAACCCGCTGTCGGTTCCTGCGTACCGGAACCTGTGGTTCAACAACGTCGCCTTCTTCCTCGTCTTGAATTCCCAGCGGTTCGTGTTCGGGTGGTTGGTGCTCGACGGTCTGTCGCGCAGCGAAAGCATCCAGGGCCTCGTGGTGTTCACCCTCGGTCTCCCGGCAGCGCTCCTCGTGTTGCAGGCCGGCGCGTGGGCCGACCGTTGGGACCGCCGCAAGATGCTGCTCACCACGCAAATCGCCGGTGGCGCCGTGATGGCCGCCACCGCCATCGTGGTCGGGACGGGGGCCGTGACTCTCGGCTGGGTGATCCTGTCGACGCTACTGGCCGGGTCGGCTGCAGCCATCGGCTCGCCGGTTCGCTCGGCGCTGATCCCGATGCTGGTCGCGAGGGAGCAGCTCTTCGGTGCGATCGCGCTCAACGCGATCGCCATCACACTGTCGATGATTCTCGGACCCGTGCTGGCGAAGGTCGTTGGCGATCAGTTCGGTTTCCAGGGCGCCTTCTGGTTTCAGGCGATCCTGATGTTCGTCGGAGTGCTGTTTCTTCTCCGCCTGGAAGTGCCTCCGCACGAAGAGATCCGCGCGCGTCGGTCGGTGGTCGACGAAACGCGGACAGCCGTGCGACACGTGTTGGACGACCGGCACCTCAAGACACTGTTCGGCCTGCTGTTGACCGCAAGCCTCACGATCAATCCGGCGATCATGGTCACCATTCAGGCACACGTGAAGGATGAACTGGGCATGGATGCCGGACAGGCCGCGGCCCCGTTGGCGCTGATGGGGCTGGGCATCGCCATCACCTCGTTCGTGGTGATGCGCAAGGGCGACATGAAGAACAAGGGCGCCATCTTTCAACGGGCGATGATGGCGGGTGCCGTCATCACGTTCCTGACCGGCCGCACCACCGAGTTCTGGCAGGTGCTGGTGCTCGCATTCTCGATGGGCCTCGCAGGCGGATTCTTCATCAACATGAACCAAGGACTGGTCCAGGCCAACACACCGCAGGCACTGATGGGGCGCGTGATGGGGCTCTACACGCTCGTGAACATCGGGTTGATGCCCTTCGGCGCGCTCGCCCTTGGCATCCTCGCGTCGCGAATCGGGACCGGCAACGCGATCAGCGCGGCCGCGGCGGTCGCGTTCGCAGTCGTTGCGACGACCTACGTTCGCGACACCGAGCTCCGACGCCTCGGCTGAGGTTCGTCATCGAGCGCTACGAGATGCGAGCGAGCAACTCCGCTGACCATGTCGCATAACCGTCGGGGCCGTGCATGTCGCGACCCTCGGCGAGTTCCGCGACTTCGGTGAGCAGCGGCCTCGCTCGGTCGGGCTCGCCCCGATCGACGAGCGCGCGGGCCCACTCGTATCGGTAGTGCGCCCCGTAGGGGATGGCCCGAGCTCGACCGGCGAGCGCGATGGCGTCACGGAAGTGTCCGTCGGCGACGTCGAACCAGCCCAGATGATCGGCCACACAGGCCAGACCGATGTCGCTTGCATCAGCGATGCTCGTGCCCGTGTAGTTCATGATTCCAGCAAACGGGCTGAGCATCTCGTACAGGAACTCACTCGTGTCCGCATCGAGGTCGGCATACGGTGCAAGCCGGGCAAGGCCGGAGAGCGTGACGGGATACTCCAGATCGATCGGCACACGCGCGCACCGATCGACCGTGAGCCAGAGCACCTGTTCGCGCAACTCGTCGTTGCGTCCGGCGAAGTAGCACGCTCCGGCCAGGGCGATCCGCCAGACAGGCAGTGTCGGCTGTGACTCGACGAGCCCTTCGAGCAACGGAAGCAGTTCGGCGCCTCGCCCCTGAGCGCGCCGGATGTTGTAGATGATCCCGCCATAGGTGGAGATCGCCTGCGCTTGGAGCGCATGCTGGTTCCCGTACTCGAGCAACTCGGTCACCTCGCGCTCGGCACGTTCGATCTCGCCGACGTGAACCGCAAGGAACGCCGACAACGTCATCGCGCGAAAGATCGCTCCGGACAGCCTGGCTCCGGTGGCCATTGCGGTGAACTGCTCGAGATACTCGAGCGCGGCATCGGTGTCACCTTCGACCGCAGCGAACGCACTGAGACTCTCGAGCGCAGCCATGTACTCAGCCGTGCCCGGCTCCGCGTGCACGATCGTCTCCCGGGCGTACTCGGCGATCTCACGCGCGTTTGGCTTCGACGCATCGACGAACGCCCAGCTGCGGGCGAGCACTCGCGACATGCTGCGAGCGTCGCCGAGAGCTCGGGACATCTCGAGCGCCTCGACACCCACAGCGACCCGCTCCTCGCGGTGCGGGGTCCAATACAACCGAGCCGCGAGCATCCCGAGCAGCATCGCTCGGTCGACCGATGGCCCGTCATCGAGTTCGGCGAGCGCCTCACGGATCAAGTCGACCATCGCCGTATGGATCTCTCCGGATGCCGGCGGCGCGTTCATCGCGTCCATCGCGATCGTTGCCGCCGCGAGGCGGCCGGGGTCACCCATCCGGCGCGCGGTTGCTGCACCAGCAAACGCTGCGTCTCGGTAGGCCTCGTCGCCGGCATCACGAAGCGTCTCGGCCCGGGCGATCTCGATGTCGGCCTGGATCGCGAGATCGGGCTCCGCAACCAGTTCCAGCGCCCCGAGCGCGCGCTCGTAGGACCGGGCGGCACCTTCGAACGCGAGGTCGCCCACCGCCCGTTCCGCGGCGCGTACGCAGTGTTCGACAGCAATCATCGGGTCGCCCGCCATGGCGCCCTCCGCGAAGTGGTGTGCGAGCTGGTCGACGGAGTCGTCGTTGACGCCGCGGCGCGCGGCGATCGCCTCGCCCACCTTCCAGTGCAACCGCACCCGTCGGTTCGTCGAGAGCTCTTCGTACAGCGTTGAGCGAACCAGCGCATGCGAGAACGCATACCGCCCGTACGTGCCCGCCACCTCGCGGATCACCGACGCCCGGACGGCGTCATCGAGCGCATCGAACAGTTCGTCACCCGATGGCCCTCCGGCACGCTCGATCGTGGTGATGTCGAACTCGGGTCCGATCACCGCGGCGACGGTCAACGTGTCGTTGACGGTGCTCGACAGGGCCGACATTCGTCTGCCGATGACTTCGCGGATCCCCTCGGGGATGCCGACCTCCTCGAGCGAGTAGTCGCTCACCCAATGACCGTCGCGCTGCACGATGTAGCCGGACTCGGCGAGATGGCGGATCATCTCGCTCAGAAAGAACGGATTGCCCTCGGTCTCGCGATGCACCGCCCTGGCCAGCTCGATTCCCGGCGCATCGAGGTCGTGCCCGGCCGCCAGCTCCATGAACGACGTGATCTCGTCGAGACCCAACCCGAGGAGGTCGACCCGCTCGACACACGGTTCGCGCCGGAGGTCCGCCAGGACGTCGGCGAGTGGATGGGAGCGGTCGAGATCGGTGTCGCGGTAGGTGCCCAGTATCAACAGACGGATGGGCTCGCCGCGCCGGAGGAGGTACCGCAGCAGGAGCAGCGACGGCTTGTCGGCCCAGTGGATGTCGTCGAGCACCAGCACGACCGCATCGGATCGAGCGATCGCCGAAAAGGCCTCGCCGATCGCTTCGAACAGACGGTGACGCTCCGCGTCGGGGTCACCGACGGGCTGGATGGCGAGGCCCGGGATCCGCTTGGTCAGCTCGGGAACGAGCAGCGACAGCTCGGCTGCGAACGGGCCGAGATCGTCGCTCAGTCGCTCGTCGGTGATCGACGCAACGAACAGCCGCAGCGCCTCGGCGAACGGCTGGTACGGCACGTCGAGTTCCTCGTCACAGCGGCCCCACAGCACGACACCGCCGTCATCATGGGCCGTGCGGACGAACTCGGTGACCAGCCGTGTCTTGCCGACGCCTGGCTCGCCGGAGATCAAGACGGCCTGGCACCGCTCTTCGATCGCCTCCTTCCACGCGACTCGCAGCGCCTCGAGGGGCTCGGACCGGCCGGCGAAGGCGAACGACGGGTTGGTGTCGACGAACCCCGGGAGAGGTACGACAGCGGAGTCGACATCGGTCGAGCGCCATTCGACCTCCGACACGTTGATCGGTGCGGGCAGCCCCTTGAGCTCGCGGACTCCCTGCGAGACGATCGCGTGATCGGCCCGCGTCCCGGCGAGCATTCCCACGATGTCGCTGATCAGGATCTGATCGGTCCCGGCTGCGGAACACAGCCGCGAGGCCTCGACCACGGGCGTGCCGAACCAATCGTCGTTCTCGAATGTTGCGTCGCCGGCGCTCACGCCGATGCGGATGTGGAGGTCCTGGCCAGATGCCCGGCGGTTGCGCCGATCGACGGCACGCTGCATCTCGACCGCACCGTGCAGTGCATCGGCGGCGCCTGCGTACGAGGCCATCACGGCATCGCCGATCGTCTTGACGAGCGTCCCGTTCGTGGTTTGAATCGCGTCGTTCAGGTCGTCGAAGTGCAGCCGGCGGAGCTCGTCGGCGGCCCGGTCACCGATCGCCGAGTTGATTTCCGTCGAGCCGACCACGTCCGTGAACAGGATGGTCACCAGTCCTGATTCGTTCAACTCGCCCCCCGGTCTCGCGCTTGTGCCTACCCTACTGCCACCTCCCGGACCGCCTGGACCGATGGCCGGTCACCAGCGGTCAGTGAGTGCGCCGACCCGGTCGAATTGAGCGCCGAGCACGACACCGAGTTCGCGACGTTCGCCATCGGCGAGATGGACGCCCGGACGCCCGTGAGCGAAGCGATAGTTGCAGATGACGGCGACGTCTCCGACGTTCCAGTCGATCGGCGTGCCGAAGGCGTCGTAGACATCGACGAACTGCTGGAGCTCGTCGCGGCTGAACGCCGAGCCATCGCCGAAGGTGAGGTCGAGCGGCCGGTCTTCGTAGGGCAGGTGCTGCACGAGCGGCCAGGTGTCGAACCACATGCCGTGATCGGCGACGCTGGAGTAGAGCACGTTGCGGTCGAGGCACCCGAAGTACTCGAACGCCGACGCCTCGTAGCGCGTGCGCAGAAGCCCATTGGGTCCCCACTCGGTCTCGAGGCCGGCTGCATGGGCTCGTTCAACTGCGACTTCGGGATCTTCGGTGTCGAACGACTGTTGCCAGTGGTTGTACACGCCGTACTCGACGCGACCGGCGAACGTGCGACGATCGGTCAGGTTGCGGTGATATGCAATGCCCAGCCGCTGCAGCTTCTGTCCGAACGGCGAAGCGAGCAGCGCGTCGGTCGCAGCGATGCTGTCGGAGACGAACGTCCGGCCACGTCCCGCCGGAAGTGCATGAAGGCCGAGAAACCCGATCGCCGCGGTGCTTCTCCCGACGTAGGCCATCTCGTGGTGGTAGTGCAGCCAGGCGCGGAGCGGCGCGCCGACTTCGTACACGTTGGGGGCAATGCGTTGGCGGGGGTTCGCGCCGCCGTCGTACTCCATCTCGTCCGCGAGCACGAGCTTGGCCATCAAACGCATCGTCGACAGATCCGTCAGACCGGTGTTGACCGCCAGCACGAAACCGGTCTCGTCGTAGGTCGCCCGCATACGCCGAGCCAGTTCGCTGCCCGGCACCAGCGCCGTGTCGTCGACGGTGTATCCGGCGCAGTCGACGGTGTAGCGCTCCGGCGACAGCCATGGCGTGCCAGACCAGAACGTCGGCTCGATCACGCCCGGCAACGGGCCGGGGTGCAGCGGTAATTTCTGGGTGATGTGCGGTGCGTCCAACAATGTCATCGGTGGCCTCTCGACAAATCCGACTGGATTGGTCGGGAATGGTACACGACGGTGTCGAAAATCCCGGCCGCATCGTGCGATCCTGTTGACGATGACTCACCAGATCGAGAAGACGCCGTGATCCAGTACGCCACGTACCCGTCGCTGGTCGACCGCGGCGTCTTCATCACCGGCGGTGCAGCGGGCATCGGAAGCGCACTGGTCGAGGAGTTCGCGGCGCAGGGCTCGAAGGTCTTCTTCGTCGACAAGGACGTCGACGGGGCACGCGACACCGTGAGTCGCTGCATCGAGCGCGGAGTGACTCACTCGCCGGAGTTCGCCGAGGTCGACCTGCTCGACATCTCGGCGCTGCAACAGTCGTGCCGCTCGGCAGTGGGCGCGCTCGGCGGTATCGACGTGCTGGTCAACAACGCCGCCAGCGACGATCGACACGACTGGCAGGACATGACACCCGAGTACTTCGACAACCGGATCAACACGAATCTGCGGCACTACTTCTTTGCGATCCAGGCGCTCGCGCCACAGATGATCGACGCTGAACATGGCTCGATCATCAACATCGGATCCAGCAGCTACCTGATGCAGGAGGACATGTTCCCGGGCTATGCGATCGCGAAGTCTGCTGTCGAAGGCATCACCCGAACCATGGCTCGCACGTTCGGTGTCCACGGCATCCGTGTCAACACCGTCATGCCCGGCTGGGTTCCCACGGAACGACAACTCACCAAGTGGTGGACACCCGAGGGAGAAGCCCAGACGATGCAGGATCAGGCCATCAAGCGCCGGATCCCCGCGGTCGAATTCGCCCAGATGGTGCTCTTCCTCGCCGCTGACGACGGCGCCGCCTGCACCGCACAGAGCTTCCTCGTCGATGGCGGTCGCTTCTGATCGCGGCTGCCGACCGATCACCGGCTGCCCGGCGGTTGCTCGGCGACTGCGACGCGACGGCACCTTGCTGGCATCCATGAAACGCATCGGTTTTCTCCACACCTCACCGGTTCACACGACGACCTTCGAGCTCCTCGTCGCTCACACCGATGGCACGGTCGAGACGGTCACCATCGTGAACGAGACCCTGCTCGATGACGCTCGTCTCGATGGCCCAGCATCGGACCGGGTGCGCGCCGGGATCAATGACGCACTCGACCTCCTCGTCGAATCGGGAGCACAGGCGATCGTCTGCACGTGCTCGACCATCGGCGGTCAAGCCGAAATCGAAGGGTCAGCCCGATCGATCGACGTGATGCGCGTCGACCGGCCGATGGCCGAGGCCGCCGTCCGTGCCGGGCGCCGAATCACCGTGTTGGCAACGATCGACAGCACCACTGGCCCGACAGCCGACCTACTGGCTGAGGTCGCCCGATCGAACGGCACCGACATCGAGGTGACCGTTCGCGTCTGCGACGATGCCTGGGAGCACTTCGAGAGGGGCGACCTCGATCAGTACGTCGCCATCGTGGCTGCCGAGTGCAACGCTGCCGCGAGCTCGAGCGATGTCATCGTGCTCGCGCAGGCGTCGATGGCTCGGGCGGCCGAGTTCTGCACGACGTCGGTTCCCGTCATCAGCAGCCCCCTCCGCGCGGTTGAAGCTGCGGTCGGAGAGGAACGTCAACCCCGACTCAGTTGACCTCGGCGCGATCGTGTCCGCCCCGCAGCGACAATGCTGCGTCTGTGCAGCTCGATGAACTCGTTGCCTCGATCATGCGGAGGCCCAGGTCCGTCCGAGTGGGCCACACACCTCACCTCTCTGATCGAGTCGAGGCCAAGCGAGTGATGGCCCGGGCGGGCTCTCGAGTCGGCGAGCACACCAGCGCGAGCGCTCTGAGAGCTGTGTCACTCATCGCGATGCGAAGTGGCGCCGGTAGGTGGCTGCGATACCTTCGGCCCATGCGCCGAGCGACTCCGCGGCTGGCCTCAGCAATCGATCCCTCTCTGCGTCGTTTCGGGTGATCTCCGCAAGCGCCTCGGTGCTCTTCTACGCGCTCGTGGCGGCCGCCAGCCCATTGGTGCTCGCTGCGGTCCTCGTCGTGATCCGAAGTGATCGCCGACGCGCCAACAGCATTGCGTTCCTGGTCGGGTTCGTGCTCGGGACGACGATCGCAGCGGTGGTGGGGCTGATGCTCGGTCAGGCAGCAGTCGAACGGCTCGACTCGCACGAGACCATCGAAGGAGTGCTTGCGCTCCTGGTGGGCGTCGCACTGATCGTGGCCGGGCTGGCAGAACTCCGCAGCCCCAAGCCGCCCGGTGGCACGATGGATCGGCAAGGTGCGACCCTGGCGAGACTGAGCCATGTCGGGCCCGGTACCGCGCTGTCGATCGCCGGACTCCTCGGGTTCGGCGGCCCCAAGCGGCTCATCCTCGCCTTTCTGGCCATGACCTCGGTCAGCGAAGCCGACCTCGGCGACCTCGAGAGCGTCACGCTGCTCGTTCTGTACGTCGCAGTCGCAACGCTACTCGTCTCGGTGCCGGTCACCATGGTGGTGATCGGTGGGCGCCGTGCCGCTGAAGCCATCGGCCGGGGTGAATCCTGGCTCGGGACGAACGCAGCGCTGCTGCGACTGTGGCTCGCTCTCGGCCTCGGCGGGGCGCTCGTGATCGACGGTCTCGTACGACTGACGTGACGTGACCTCGATCCCGATCGTGTCGCCGGGCTGGGGTGCGTCGGAGGCCTGACCTCGCCGTCCCGGGATGGGTACCGGTCGCCCCGCCCCGAGGAGCTGCATCCATCCTCGAGCGTGGCGACGAGCAGGCGTACACGGTGCTCTTCGAAGAGCAGTACGGCGCCGACGGATCAGGCTTTCCGTTCGGGCCCGACGGGCTGTACCCGCCGGATGCCCCACTGGTCGACAGGCCGGGGAACGGTCGCGCTGCTCGACCACGTTCATCCCCGCTGCCGGCCTGACGGCGGCCGCCGTGCCTCGGCGCCCGTCGGTGCTTCGAGGAGGGAACGATGCTCCTTGATGTTGTTGAGAATGGCCACGGTGCCATCGGTCATGCCGAGGCCTTCGGTCGTGGGCCAGGTGGCGATCTCGGCCTTGGCGAAGTCCACCCACCTGATCATCAGGTCGAAGAGTTCCAGCTGGAACGTCGCGAACAGCACCGACAGGTGGGTCCGCTGCGGAAAGGGATGTTCGCCGTCGAGGTAGCCCGTGTTGATCGTGGTGACCTGCTCGTGCATCCGGGCGGCATCTTCGGCCATCTCGTCGAGCGCTGCCAGCAGGTCGTCGATCGTGCCGTTCTCGGCGAACAGCAGCCGCAGCAGGGCTTCGGCTTCGAGCGTCGGCGGCTGGGGCGTGCTGGACATCCAGTCGGTGAGCGCGTCTCGCCCCTCGTTCGTGATCGTGTACACCGTGCGGCTTCGTTGACCGACCGACTCCGTGAACGCTGTGGCGAGCCCCCGCTCGACGAGCTTCTTCGGTTCGGAATACAGCAGACGCTCGGACTTGGGCCAGGCGAAGCGCAGGCTCCGCGTCGCTTGCTGCGTGAGTTCGTAGCCGGTCCACGGCCGGATCGCCAGCAGCCCCAGGACCGCATACGAGGAAGTCGTCAAACGTGCGGACACCCTCTTGATTTTACTGCGTTCTGCAGTAATATCCACACTGCAATCTGCAGCAATGAGAGACGGGGTCGATCAGGTCGACCTCGGAGAGGGGAAGGGCCATGAACGTGTCGGACTACATCGGATTCGTCGCCTCGGAGGGCGAGCTGTTCGCCTCCGCCGCCGAGCAGGGGGATTTGAATGTGGAGATCGTGCCCTGCCCTGGGTGGGACATGCGTGCGCTCGTGCGCCATCTCGGCATGATTCACCTGTGGGCGGCGGCGAATGTGGCGTTCCCCGAGTCCGATTGGCTCGACGTCAGTGAACTGCCCGACCTGGTTCGGTACTGGCCGGAGCTTGCCGGCGATTCCGGGAAGTATCCGGATGACGCCGAGCTCGTCGACTGGTATCGCACCACCCTCGCCAACCTGATCGAGGTGCTGACGTCGGCGCCCTCGGATGTCGCCGCCTTCACCTTCCTGCCGGCTCCGTCGCCGCTGGCCATGTGGGCGCGTCGGCAGGCCAGCGAGATCGCCATCCACCGGGTCGATGCCGAGCGGGCGCGTGGCATCACCTCCCACTTCGACCCTGCCTTTGCCACCGACATGCTCGACGAGCTCCTGTCAGGCTTTGCGCCGCGGCCCCGCACCATCGACATCGAACGTCCGCAGGTGGTCCATGTGCACGCCGCCGACACCGACGAGCACTGGTACGTCACGATCGGCCCCGAGCGCAGCGAGACCTCTCGATGCGGTGACGAGGCCGACCTGACGCTGACGGCTATGGCAGCGGACCTCTACGTCCTGCTCTGGAACCGCACGCCGGTTTCGAACGTCTCGATGACCGGCACGACCGACCTCATCGATCTGTGGAACAGCAACTTCCGGGTTCGCTGGTCATAACCGCGACGACACCCCCGAAACCGTCCCCACGCATCGAGTTCTCACGACAACCAACAACACCATCAAGGAGCAACAGACATGACCGACATGAAGACTCCCGTCGACAACGGCGTGAACACCGACGCGCTGCTCGGCGCGCGCGAGGCGCTGACCAGTACCCCCGACGCTGCCGAGTTCACCTGGACGGCCCACTGTGCGTGGGTCGGCGGCACGTTCAGTCAGACGACCGTGGATGGCTTCTCCGGCCTCGGACAAGAGCACCACCACAAGGCGCCCTACTCATTCGACGCCGATCACCCCGAGTGTTTTGCGTCCGAAGATCGCGGAGCGACACCTCCCGAGATCCTGCTCGCCGCGCTGGCGAGTTGCCTCACGGCGGGCGTCGCATCGGTCGCTCAGCACCGAGAGATCCAGCTTCGTTCGGTCGTTGCGACGGTTGAAGGCAAGATGAATGTGCTCGGCATCCTCGGCGCCGATCCCGACATCCGCAACGGTTTCAGCGACATCAAGGTGCGATTCGACATCGATGCAGATGCGACGGCCGAAGACATCGAGGCACTCGTGGCACAGTCTCAGAGACGATCCGCCGTCTACGACATCGTCACGAATCCGACCCGTGTCGCCGTCGAGGTCGGCTGAGCCGACGATGACGACGTCGGCGACGCACGTTCCGACCGTCATCGTGGGCGCCGGACATGCCGGCCTCGCCATGAGTCGCCGCCTCACCGAGCGTGCGATCGAGCACATCGTGCTCGAACGCGGCGAGGTGGCGAACTCATGGCGCACCGAGCGGTGGGAGTCGCTGCGCCTGCTGACACCGAACTGGCAATGCCAGCTCCCCGGCATGCGCTATTCGGGCCACGACCCCGACGGCTTCATGACGATGGCGGACGTCGCCGACTTCATCACGACGTATGCGGCAACGATCTCGGCACCCGTGTCCACCGGCACAACGGTCACTCGCATCGCCCGCCACGGACGCGGGTACCTCGTCGAGACCAACCGTGAACACTGGACCTGCAGCAGCGTCGTGATCGCCAGCGGAGGGTCCAACATTGCGAACGTCCCCGATGCTGCCACGGAGGTGCCAACGGCGATCGCACAGGTGACCCCGCTGACCTATCGCTCCCCGAGCGATCTCGATGATCGAGCAGTGCTCGTCGTCGGAGCCTCCGCAACCGGAGTGCAGCTCGCAGACGAGATCAACCGCTCGGGACGATCGGTCACGATCGCAGTGGGCGAACACGTTCGGATGCCGCGGAACTACCGAGGGCGCGACGTCTTCTGGTGGATGCATCAGACCGGGGTTCTCGACGAGGGTCTCGACGACGTCGACGACATCGTGCGCGCTCGACATCTTCCCTCCCCTCAACTGATCGGGACGCACGAGCATCGTTCGATCGACCTCAACACGCTCACGGAGCGTGGCGTCGAAATGGTCGGCCGCCTGGGGCTCATCAGCGAGGGGGTCGCCAAGTTCTCGGGCTCGCTGGCCAATGTCTGCAAGCTGGCCGACCTCAAGATGAACCGACTGCTGGACCGATTCGATGATTGGTCCGACGCCGCGACCATCGCCGACCTCGACCCACCCACTCGCTTCGATGCGACCCGGGTACCGTCGACCGCACGCCTCGACATCGACCTGGTCGAGGACGACATCGGCACGATCGTCTGGGCCACGGGCTTCCGCCCCGACTACTCCTGGCTCGACGTCCCCGTGCTGGACCACAGGGGACGGATTCGTCACGATGGTGGTGTCACCGACGCTCCAGGCCTCTATGTGATCGGCCTCAATGTGCTCCGACGGCGACGTTCGAGCTACATCAATGGAGCCGAACGCGACTCGGAGGAACTGAGCGCATTGGTCGCCCGCCACCTCGATGCGACCAACCGTGTCGGCGACGCGTCGCTCGACACCACCGGAACGAGCCAGCACGCCGGCATCACCTGAGTCGGCACCACTGCGGCCTGGAGCGACGGGGCCCCTGCCACGCCGAGCCGGGTCAGGGCCGGTCAGTCGTCGCCGGCCGAGCCGGGCCAACGGAACACCACGTTGGTCTGCGCCCACTGAGGCTCGTGTGCATCGAGATAGGCGGCGATCTCGTCGTCGCGATCCTCGGTCAGGCACAGCCGGCGGCGAGCAGAGGGGACACGCGAGGCCACGTCAGCCGTAGCCCTCGCGAGCGGTGGACGCGGCACCTCCCACCGCTCGGCGTCGAGGCCCAGTCCGGCGAGCACCTCGCCGAGGTCGTCGGCGGTCGGCCCTGCTGGGCGTTCGAGTCCCCAGAAGTGACGCCACGCGTTGTTCCATGCCGAGAGCGGGTGCCGGGGCGGCAGTACCAGGACCACGGCGAGGCGTGCGTGTGCCGTCAGCGCGAGCAAGAACGGCTCGATGTCGGCAACGTTGTAGGCCACGTGGTGGCAGACGACGACATCGGCGGCAGGGGTGACGGTCGCAACATCCGGCCAGCTGCCTTCGACGGTCATCGACCTGGCCCCGGACACCGCTGCGGCACGTGTGAACTCCGTGAGCATCACCGGGCTCTGGTCGACGCCGATCACCTGCTCGGCAGGCGGGACGAGCGACATCGCTGCGCGTCCGCCGCCGCACCCCACGTCGAGCACCGAACCACCACTGGCAGGGAGCACCGAGCGCGCGATCTCAGCGGCGGGAGCGTTCGGGTCGAGGGTGTCGTCGACCACGAACATCGCCGTGTCGTGCCGCCATGGCGACACGGGTGCCCGAGCGAGGATCTCCTCTGGGATGGCCCACCGCTCGAGCCCGTCGGCCCATCGGGCCGCCGGATCGGAAACGGTCGGCTCGAGACCGTCGGACACAGTGGATTCACGGTCGGGCGGCCGCACGATGACGACGCTAGTTGGCATCGACGACTCCGCGCGATGCCAGACACACCGCACGATGGCTCGGGAGTCGAGCGGCGCGTAGCCGACTGCACACCAGAAGAGCGTGAAGGGTTGCCGTACGTTCGAGTGTCTCGGGGCCTTGTACAGACATGGAACGCCTTCGATCGACTCACCGATCACTCCCCGCCCGTCGACAATGTTGTTTGGCTGTCGCCATGCTGCTCGCCGCAGCGTGCGCTGGCTGCGCGACCAACGACGAGGACCTCGGTGCGAGTCAGACCGTTCGCGCGAGCTCCCCCACGTCGACGGACACCCCGACAACGCAGACATCAGTACCGGTTGGTCCGGCAACCGACCTCGCGGACGAGATGACCACGACGACGCAGGCCTATCCGACCACCGCCGCTTTCGCAGTGCCGACACGGCAGTTGGAGCTGCGCCTCAATCGGTTCCCGCGCATCCAGCTCACCGCACCGCAAGCATGGGACAACTTCGAGCGGTACGGCATCCGGCGCAGCGCACCGGTGACTCTCGCCGGGTACGACGGCATCCACTTCGAATGGCCAGTACCAATTGACCAGAACTTCCAGACCTGCTTCAACAGCAGCTTCCGCGCCTGGCTCGGCGCCGCCGGGCCGACCGATACATCGCACCTTGGCAGTACGAACGCGTCTGGGTGCTCGACATCGGGCAAGAACGACCCCTCGTCATGCTCGCGACCTACCTTCCCGGCAACGAAGAAGCTGCGCGAGCGGAGAGCGAAAAGGTCCTGGCCGGCTTGGCTGTCGCCGACTGAAGACCCAGCACCGTTCCGCGGACGTCAGCACGACCGGTCCGGCACCCAGTCGTGCTGGACGACGACGCGCTCGCCGACCATCTTGACCGCGTGATCCTGGACGTAACGCTGATGGAGCGGGTGGTCGACGTACCGTCGGGCCGCCGCGAAGTCGGCGAAGTCCATCACCACGACGAAGTCGAAATTGCCGTCGAAGTGGCGGGCGTCATCACCCCATGTCATCGCGACGAGCTCGGGGATCTCGCGCAGTCGTTCGAGCGCGTCACGCAGGCCCTGCTTCGACTCGGGCGAGGTGCCCTCGACCCATCGGAACGCAACCACCTGGCGGAACATCCGGGCACGCTACCGAACAACCGGACATCGTTCGAAAGGTGTTTCCCATGCGGCGAACCTGCGGCCGGCACATCCACGCGAATCGGCGCTCCAGCCCTCAGCGTCGCCAGCCCGTCCTTGGCGGAGCGGAGCCATCTACGGTCGGGACGTGGTGACTCAGAGTCAGGTGCAGACGCAGCAGCTCTTTCGATCGGGCATCGATGCGATCACGTCAGTCGCCGATCAGTTCACCGATGACGACTGGGGTCGGCCGGCCTGCGGGTCGTGGACTGCTCGACAGTCCGCAACCCACGTCGTTGGGCGCACCCGACGCTTCGGCACCCATCGCCGCCATGTCCAGCCCCCCGACAACCGCTGACCGAACCGCAGCGCCCGTACCCGCTCAGGTCGAGGCCTCCACCGCCTCGACGGCGGCTGGGGCCGTCTCCTCGACCCGGGACTGATCGGCGAGGCACAGACCTCTGAGGCCCTCGATGCAGGCCGCAACGATTGCTGCGAACACGAGGATGCCGAACCAGTTCGTCAAGGCGGGCAGCGGTGCCCAGAACACCATGATCAGGAAGATCGCGGCACCGACTCCCCAACGCACGCCGGCACCGCCGACGAATGCCGGTGCGATGAAGCGACGGATCGACCGCGCAATCGCTGTCGGGCCGGCGATGACCGCCCCCAGGATGATGATCAGGCCGATCCACGTGATGTTCCAGCCGATGTCGCGGAGGAGCTGCGATCCGATCTTCCACACCGCCTCCGCAGCGGGGCGATTGCTCTCCTTCTGAACTGCGCTGTCGAGCAGGCGGCCGCCACCGAATCGGAGACCGGCGAGGATGAGCAGTCCGACAATCAGAATCGACAGCCCTGCCGCTCGCGTGGCCACCCGGCGCCACCCGTCCGCGAGGAAGATGGCCCCGGCGTAGATGGCGATCACGGCGAAGAAAAGCAGCCACGACGCCCACTGGACGACAGTGACCGCAGTCTGGAGATTCTCGAGGTTCGACGACTGGATGATGGTGATCTGGCCGGCATCGGCTGGGATCCGGTCGACGACGGCGCCGGGCAGCCCGAGGTCGGCGGCCAACTGCACGACCACTTCACGAACGTCGAGTGAGATGTTCCCGTTGGCGGTCGAGAGCGCTTCGACTCTCGTGTCGTCCTCGAGGACGTTGACGATCGTCTGATGGGTGATGCGGTTGGCGTCAGACCAGATGGCCGCGACCTGGTCGGTGGCGAGGAGTCGGTCGACGGCGTCGGTCGCCGGGTTGCGCAACGCCGAGGCGAGCGCGCCCGAGAGCCCGCTGAGGTCTCCCGGCAGCAGGTCGCCGAGCTGGGCGGCGACGTCGACGTTGGTGTAGAGCTGATCGACCACGTACACCGCGATCGCCTCGCGAATGGCCGGCTCGGCCAGCAGTTGGTCGGACGCATCGACCCAGTTGTCCGTGTTGAGCACGGCGCGGTCGACCCACACGTTCGCAGCCGTGACGAGCATGATCAGCGCCGCCAGCGCGATCAGGAGATGGACTGCCACCGAATGCGGCCTGACCGATTCGGCGGCGACGTCTGTGCTGCTGCCAGCGACGACGTCTTCCTCTGCGATCTCGGTGTTCATGTGGGGTCCCTTCGGTCGACGCGCGCCCAACGGTGCGGTTGGGAGCATTATTGTCGCTCGGCCCTCGCCGGTTCGACATCATCCGATTCGGGTGAGTGCTGGGCTTGAGTGCCACCAGAGCGGCGGGCACAACGGGACTCGAACCCGGGACCGCTCCCGTGTCATCGGCTTGGCACTCCGGAGGCAGATATGAGTGTGGGTCCTCTTGGACGAGGCGTGATCAGCCGGACCTGGCTAGACCTCGTAGACGGGTACGGGCTGCGGGATGCCCTTCAACTCGAGCGGGTCGGCCAAGAGCGTGGCCTCGACGTCGGCGGCGGCGATCGTCTTCTGGCTAGCCAGGATCGTTCCCGGTCCGGCCTTGTCGCACAGGCGCGCCGCGAGGTTGACAGTGGTTCCGATGGGTGTGTAGTCGTAGCGGCCCTCGTAGCCGATCCTTCCGAGCGTGGCGTAGCCGGTGGCGATGCCGACCCCCAGCCCCAACTGGAACCCTCGCGTTCGCCAAGTCTCGGCCAGCGAGACGAACCCGGCTTGCATCCCCCGCGCCATGACGACCGCTCGGCGAGCGTGATCGGCGACGGGATACGGATCGTTGAAGTAGACCATGAGACCGTCGCCCTGGAATCCGCCGAGCGTTCCTTCGTGCTCGGTGACGTGAACGCCCATCTCTCGGTGATACTCCCTGAGGACCGCGATGACCTCTTCGGGTTCAGCCAGGGCCGAGAACTCGGTGAAGCCCC
>DATLBC010000016.1:0-53032 GCA_035527095.1 Ilumatobacteraceae bacterium
GCTCTCCGTCGTGAAGACGGCCAAGAAGTACGCCGAATCCGATGACGAGGTCTTCCGTGCCCGCTGCATCTCGATCAAGGAGGAGCGCGCCGAGGAGACCAAGCATCACCTGATGGTGCTGTGGGCCGACTTCTTCGCACCCGACCACTTCGCGGCATTCCCGCAGCTTCACGAGCTGTTCTGGAAGGCGATCCACCAGGCCGGCGAGGCAAAGAAGACCATGGATCCCGCCGCCGGCGAGCAGCTCGTGGCCTACATCGACGAGATCGCCGACATCTTCTGGCAGACCGACAAGGCCAAGCAGATGGGCGTCTACCCGCCGTCCTGATCACGGCTGCCGGATCGGCCTGTAGCGTTCGCCGACAACATGTCGGACGCTGGCGTTGCTGTCGAATCGAACGAAGACCTCAACGAAGCGCCCATCGAGGGCCGGTCCACGCGTGACCAGATCCTCGATGCGGCGCTTTCGTGTTTTGCCCATGCGGGCTACAGCGGGACATCGCTCAACGACATTGCCGCCGAGGTCGGGATCCGACGTCCGAGCCTGCTGCACCACTTCGCATCGAAAGAAGCGCTCTACGGCGAGGTCTTCGAGCGCCTCCTCTCCGACTGGTTCGCCCGCCTCGCTGGTGCAATCGAGTCGACGGCCACCGGGTGGCCAAAGGTGGAACAGGTGCTCCGGGCCGGGTTCGGGTACTTCGCCGACAACCCGAGCTACGTCACGCTGATGCGTCGCGAAGCAATCGACGGAGGTTCGCATCTCGGCATCGACCTCGCTGCCGTGCTCCGGCCGATGTTCGACCAGGCCGCCGATTATCTCGGTCGCGAGATGAGCGCCGGGGTGTTCCGCTACCAGAACCCGGAACAGCTGCTGCTGACCGGCTATGGCGCGCTGCTCAGCTACTTCTCCGACGCGCCCTTCCTCGAAGGGTTGCTCGACGAGCCTCCGCTCGCGCCGGCGGCTCTCGACCGACGCAGCGAACACATCATCGAGTTCTTCCAAGCGGCGTTGTTGCCATCATGATCGCGTCGTGACCGGCCGCGCCGACCAGTACGACCCCCTTCCCGACGAACCTGCAGCGCGGTGGGCGAAGTACGGCAGATCCGACACCGTGTACTACCCCATGCTGCTCGGCTTGGAGGTCGAAGAGGTCAGGATCGACTACTGCCGGATGCGGTTGCCGTTCAAGCCCGAGTTACTCCAACCGGGTGGGGTCGTGCACGGCGGAGCGATTGCGTCGCTGATGGACGCGGTGCTGGTCCCTGCAGTGGGTTCGGTGCTGAGTCGGGATGATCGCTACTCGACCGTCGATCTGCACGTCCAGTACATCGGTGCGGTCCGCGACGAAGATGTCGTCGCCGAAGGTTGGGTGACGAAACGGGGTCGCAGCGTCGTGTTCTGCGAGAGCGAGGCGCTCGGCGCGGCCAGCGGACGGCTGATCGCCCGCAGTGTGCTGACCTACAACGTGTCGACGACCACTCCGACCTGAACCACTCCGACCTGCTCGCGGCGATGAGCGAAGTGACCGGATGCGGCGGGTTGGCTCATCGCCGGTGGGGACCTGCTCGCGGCGATGAGCGAAGTGACCGGATGCGGCGGGTTGGCTCATCGCCGGTGGGGGCGACGGCGGGGCGGGTGACCGCACTGGGACCGGCGGCCAGAGGTACCGTGGTGGCCGCATGGCGACCCCACAGACGACTCCCGATGGTTCCGGCGCGCGCACAACGTTGTCCGAGCGCGATTCCAAGGCGTTGCTCGCCGAGTACGGCGTCCCGATCGCCGCCGAACGCGTCGTCACCACCGCCCTCGAGGCGGCAACGGCTGCCGACGAACTCGGTTACCCCGTCGTCGCCAAGCTGAACGGCGACGCGATCGCCCACAAGACCGAGCGGGGGCTGGTGAAACTTCGCCTCGGCGACCGCGCAGCGGTCGAGGCCGCCGCCGCCGAACTGCTCGCCGCAGCGACGCCCGACGATGGTGACGTCACCGTCCTGGTGGCACCGATGATCTCCGGGAACCGGGAGTTGATCGCCGGCGTGGTCCGCGATCCTCAGTTCGGGCCGACGGTCATGCTCGGAGTCGGCGGCATCCTCGCCGAAGCGGTTGCAGACGTCGTGTTCCGCCCCGCGCCCGTCGACGAGATCACGGCATCCGAAATGATCGACGACCTCGCAACTCAGAAGCTGCTCGACGCGTTCCGCGGCGAGGCCGAGGTCGATCGCGACCAACTCGTCGATGTGATCGTCGGGCTCGGTTGCCTGGCTGCTGAGCGCAACGATGTCGCAAGCGTCGACATCAACCCGCTGATCGTGCAGCCTGACGGCTCCGTCGTCGCGGTCGACGGTCTGGTCGAACTCGGCGACCACCTCGACTCGGCGCGAACCCGAGGACGCCAAGGCCCGACCGACGAGCAGTTCCGTGCGCTCTTCGACCCCAAAGGCGTGCTGGTCACCGGCGCGTCGACGCACCCCGGAAAGTTCGGATTCGTGTCGCTCCACAACCTGCTCGCCAGTGGGTACTCGGGCGGCGTGTACGGCACCAACCTCAAGGGTGAAGAAGTGCTCGGCATCACGACGGTCGCCGACATCGCAGACCTGCCCGACGATGCCATCGACCTCGTCTTCGTCTGCACGCCCGCAGGGGCGAACCCCGAACTGCTCCGAGCCTGCGCGGACAAGGGTGTCCGAGCGGCGTTCCTGACCTCCGCGGGCTATGGCGAGGCCGGCGAAGCGGGTCAGCAGGCCGAAGACGAACTGGTCGCACTGGCCGACGAGCTCGGCATCCTGCTCGCCGGTCCGAACGGGCAAGGCGTCGTGAGCACGCCTGCCAACCTGTGCGCGCAGATCGTGGCACCGTTCCCGCCGGCCGGTGGGATCGGGGTGGCGAGTCAGAGCGGCAACTTCGTGTCGAGCTTCTTGAACATGTCTCGGGCGAGCGGCGTCGGGATCAGCCGCGCGGTCTCGGCGGGCAATGCTGCTGCTGTGACCGTTGCCGACTACCTCGACTGGTACGCCGACGATCCCAAAACGTCGGTCGGACTTGCGTACGTGGAAGGCATCGTCGACGGTCGCGGCTTGATGGACCGTCTGGCGGGCGCCGCCGCTCGCAAACCGCTCGTGCTGGTCAAGGGCGGTGCCACCGAGGGCGGCGCACAAGCTGCAGCGAGTCACACCGGTGCGCTTGCCGCGAACGACAAGATCTTCGACGGCGAGTGTCGGGCCGCCGGAGTGACACGCGCGGCTACGGTGACCGAGGCATTCGAAGCGGCGGCGACGTTCGCGACACAACCTCTACCGAACGGTCCGAACACCATTGTGCTCACCACGGCGGGAGGCTGGGGCGTCGTCACTGCCGACGCGATCACGCGCGATCCCGACATCGTGCTGATGGACCTGCCCGACGACCTCCAAGCGGCCATCGACTCCAAGCTGCCGCCTCGTTGGAGCCGCAACAACCCGGTCGACTGTGCGGGTGGCGAAGTGCGCGACACGATCCCCGAGGTGATGGGATTGATCGCAGAGCACCCCGACGTCGACGCCGTGATCTACCTCGGCATCGGGATCCAGAGCAACCAGGCGCGAATGATGCAGGAGGGGCGCTTCTACCCCGATCACGGGTTGGAACGAATCGTTGCCTACCACCAGCGACAAGACGTACGGTTCGCCGAGGCCGCACACGAGTTGAGTGTGGCGACCGGCAAGCCGATCCTCGTCGCCACCGAACTGGCCGTGGCCGACCCCGAGAATGCCGGGCCGGCCACGGTGCGCCGTCTCGGTCGACTGTGCTATCCGAGCGGCGGACAGGCCGTGACCGCGCTCGGTCATCTCGTCCGCTACGCGAAGTACCTCGAGGCGCATCGACGGTGAGCGACGGACGGCCGCCAGAGCGGCGTCGAGGCCAGGGTCGCGGGCCAGGCCCATGGGTCGTCCTGGGCGCGGTGGCGGTGCTTCCGGTCATTGCGTTGCTCGCAGTGCGTTCCTGGTCGGCGAACCAGGACGACGGCAACGAGGCTGCCCCGCCGGTCGAGGTCGGCACCGTCGCTCCGACGCCGACGCCTGCATTGTCCACGACGGTGACGTCGTTCCGGCGCGTGCCGACGCTCATCTCGCGCGAGGTCAACAGCGATGCATTCGCCGCTGAGGTCAGCCCGTTCCTGGCGTCGTTGAACGACCGATCCTGCGGTGCGGTCTCCGTCGATGGTCAGTTGATCGGCGAACGCAACGCTGACCTGGCCGTGATTCCCGCGAGCAACCAGAAGATCCCTGTCGCGGCGGCGGCGCTGGATCAGCTCGGCGCAGACTTCCGCTACACCACCAACGTGGTCGCAACGTCGGCGCCCCAGGCTGGCCTGATCGACGGCGATCTCTTCCTGGTTGGTGGCGGCGATCCACTGCTGTCGTCCGACTGGTACGCGGTATCGAACCTCGAACTGAACCCCGTGACGTCGCCGACCTCGCTGGACACGTTGGCTGACGCTGTCGCCGCTGCCGGGATCACCACGGTCACCGGTTCCGTCGTCGGCGACGGCAGCCGATACGACGACGAGTATTTCGCTCCCGGATGGGGTGACGGCGTCGCCGGACTGGAGGGTGGGCCATACGACGCGCTGATGGCGAACGACTCACGAGTGCTCGGTGACCCGCTGCGCGGCAGCGACCCCAACGAGGCTGCCGCTCGTGAGTTCACCCAACTCCTCGAAGCGAGAGGGGTCGAGTTCGGTGGAGCGGCCTCCACCGGATCGGCGCCGGTCGATGCAGTGGCGGTCGCGTCAATCGATTCGGCACCGATGTCGGACATGATCGCCGAGATGCTGGGCAACAGCGACAACAACACTGCCGAAATGCTGGTCAAGGAACTCGGATTCAGCGTGTCGGCGGCAGGTACCCGAGAGGCAGGCCTGGCCGTCGTGCGCGAGCAGCTGATCGAGTGGGGAGTCGACGTCGCCCCGATCGTGCTGGTCGACGGTTCGGGTCTGAGTCTCGACAATCGCCTCACCTGCGATGCGGTGCTCACCGTGCTCCAACGCTCCGGTTTCGACTCCCCAGTCGGGCAGGGGCTGCCCGTGGCGGGCCAGACCGGCACGTTGGCAACAGCGTTCGTCGATCACCCGGTCGCCGGTCGGCTGCGCGGCAAGACCGGCACGCTGAACAACCCGCCGTTCAACGTCGACCCTCCGGCGGTGAAGGCACTGGCGGGTTTCTTGCCGGTCGAAGGCGGGAGCGCGGTCGAGTACGTGCTGATCCTCAACGGTCCGACGATTTCCGACCAGAGCGAGTATCGGCCCGTCTGGGAGGCGCTTGCCGATTCCCTCGACACCTATCCGGCAGGCGCATCACCGACGGAGGTCGGACCGCGATGACTGGCCCCGACGGTTCGCTGTCCGCTGAGCAACCGCCCGTCGCTGACGTGCCGGTTCGCTACCGGCTTGCACCGCTTGTCGCGCTCGTCGTGATGGCGCTCGTGCCCGTCGCTGCGCTCACCGCACTCCTCGTGTGGAGCGATACACAGGCGGACGAGCACGAGGCCGCGAAGAGCGACGAGCCGACCGAGCCGACCGGGGTCGTCGTCAACGTAGAGCCGAATCCCGCGTTGACGACGTCGATCGTCGCCGCTCGGCGGGTCCCCGCCACGCTGGCACGTCTCGGTGCCGACAACGAGCTGGCCGCAGCCATGGAAGAACTGGCGGTCTTCGTCGATGAACGTTCCTGTCTCGCGGTGTCGGTCAATGGGCGAGCCGTGACGACCCGGAACGGCAACGTCGGTGTCATCCCGGCGAGCACGAACAAGCTGTTGATCGCTGGTGCCGCCACGGAGATCCTCGGCACCGACCATCGGTTCGCCACCTCGGTGGCGGCGGCGCCTGCGATCGAGGGCGTCGTCGAGGGCGACCTCTACCTCGTCGGTGGCGGCGACCCTCTCCTCACGACCGGTGACTTCGCTGCCGACGAAGACGCGCCGGATCCTTCGGCGGCGACGTCGCTCGATGCGCTCGCAGACGCCGTGGCGGCGGCCGGGATCACCAGCGTTCGCGGTTCGATCGTCGGCGACGCCACTCGTTACGACAACCAGTATGCAAACCCGACATGGGGCACCGGGGTGGCCTTCGTCGATGCGGGTCCGATCGGCGGACTCGTGGTCAACGACGGCCAGACCGCTGGCCGCTCGGGACGCCAACGCGATCCGGGTGAGGCCGCGGCACGCGAGTTCGCCCGACTGCTGCGTGACCGCGGTATCTCGGTGTCCAACGGCTGGGAGTCGGGCGTCCTCGAACCCGGCACGCCGGTGATTGCAACCGTTGCATCGCAGCCACTGACCGCGATCGTCGCCGACATGCTCACGAGGAGCGACAACGACACTGCCGAGATGCTCGTCAAGGAAATCGGCGTCGCCGGTGCATCGGAGGGAACGACCGCGGCTGGTCTGCAGGTGCTCGACACCACAGCCCGCTCGTGGGGAGTGCCGATGGACAACATCGAGCTTGCCGACGGCTCCGGTCTCAGCGCGAACAACCGGCTGACGTGTGACGCTCTGGTGGCCGTACTGGCACACCTGGCCGACACCCCCGCAGTCGAAGGTCTGCCGATCACCGGTCGCACCGGGACGCTGATCGATGACTTCGTCGGCAGTCCGGTCGAAGGCCGCCTGGTCGGTAAGACCGGGACGTTGAGCAATCCCCCCACCGACGCGGATCCTCCGGAAGTGAAGGCGCTTGCCGGGTACCTCGATGCTCCGAACGGCGACCTGCTCGAGTTCGCTCTGGTACTGAACGGTCAGGGCTATGTCACCCTCGATGGATATCTCGGATTCTGGTCGGCGCTGGCAGAGCGCCTTGCTGCGTACCCGGCAGGGCCCGACCTGACGACGCTGGGACCTCGCTGACCATGGCGGTCATGGCGATGTTCCCACTCGGATCGGTCCTCCTGCCGGGTGGGATCCTTCCGCTCCACGTCTTCGAGCCGCGCTATCGCGACATGATTCGCGATTGTCTGCGCTCCGATGGCGAACCCGAATTCGGTCAAGTACTGATTTCACACGGTTGGGAGACCGGCGGAGGAGACGATCGGGTGATGGTGGGAACCGTGGCGCAGATGCTGCAGGTCGAAGCCATCGACCCGAACAGATACGCCCTGATCGCCGTCGGCACGCGTCGCATCCGAGTGAATGCATGGCTGCCCGATGACCCATATCCGGTCGCGGATGTCGACGACTGGCCCGACGAGGATCCCGATCCGCCAGGTCTCGCCGTCGACGTCGCTGCTTCGCACGCACGAGTGAGCGCCGCGCGAGGGCTCGCGAATCAGGTTGCGGAGCGCTTGGGTGACGAGCTGGGCACGGGCGATCTCGGCGGAATGCCAGTGGATTCGGGAGACGACGACATCTCGCACGACCCGCTGTTGGCAACGTACCACTTGGCCACGCTGGCGCCGATCGGGCCGGCAGACCGATTTCGTCTCCTCGCCGCGCCTGGTCCCGCTCGACGCCTCGATCTCCTCGACGAGATCCTCGATGACGTCGAGGCCATGTTGAAGTTCCGCCTTTCGTGATAGAAACGATGACCGTGTCAGACACCAGCGATCTCGAACAGCGTCTCGCCCGACAGGCGGAGAAGGCGAAGCAGGCCGAGGAGGCAGCGTCGGTTGGCGACATCATCGACTACGTCAAGGAATATGCGAAGCAGGAGACCCTTGGTCCCCTGAAGGGGGCCGGCAACTGGCTCGGGTACGGATTCGCTGCAGCGGCCGCACTCGGACTCGGACTCGTGCTGCTCCTGGTGGGGCTGCTGCGCCTGCTGCAATCCGAATGGGAACGGTCAGCGACAGGCAGCCTCTCGTGGGTGTCGTACCTCATCGTCCTGGTCGTCGCCGGGGTCGCGCTGGCGCTCACGCTGAAGCGGATCAAGAAGGTAACCCTCCACAAGGAACCGAAGTAAGGAGCCTGTGTCATGGCCAAGAACACCACGACCGAGTCGACACCCAAGATCACCCCACAGGACATCGAGAACAAGTTGAAAGCGCTCCAGGGTGATGTGCAAGGCAAGGTCGACGACAAGAAGTCGACAATCGCCACGACAGCCGCCGCCGGTGGCGTCGTGCTGCTCCTGATCTTCTTCCTGCTCGGCAAGCGCTCGGGCAAGCGACGCAGCGCCGTCGTCGAGATCCGCCGAGTCTGATGTCGCTGCTTCCGTACGCACTGCGACCGAAGGTCGTCCTCCGGTCCCAGATCGTCAAGCGCGGGATCATCGGAGGCAACCCGTTCCTCCGGCCGATCGCCATGATGATCGTGGGCCAGAGCGTCTACCTCCGGCGCAGTGCTCTGCGGCAAGGGCTGATCCTGGGACATCCGTTCTGGCGGGTCATTGGCCTTGCCCTGGTCGGGCAGGAGCTCTACCGACGCGGGGTCAAGAAGGCACCGGAACGCATCGCCGTCGAGCGGATCGGCAGCAGTCATCGGGTGAGCGTCGAGGTGTTCGAGCCGAATCTCGACCTGAGTCGCCGCCAGCGGCGTGCCGAATTGCGCCGGCTCGAGTCCGAGGCGCTCGCCAGCGTCGAGGCCCGCACAACATCGTGAAGGTCCTGCTGCGCAATCCTCGCCGAGAAGTCGAGTTCACTGGTTCACGCTCGGTCGATCGGCTCCTCGACGAGCTCCAGCTCAGTCGTGAGGCGCACCTGGTGATCCGCAACGGCACGCTCGTGCCGGGCGACGCCGTACTCGGCGACGACGACCAGATCGAGGTCCGGCCCGTGATCTCCGGCGGCGCTGGATGAACCGACCGTCGCGATGACCGCGGTGGGAAGCAAGTGCCGGGTGTGCAAGGCACCAGCTGTGATCGACCTGCCGCGCCACAATGCCAAGTTCTGCGCCGAGCACCTCCAGCAGCTGTGCCGACGTCAGATGGCCAAGGCGATCGATGACTTCGAGATGTTCTCGACCGACGATCGAATCCTGGTTGCCGTCAGCGGCGGCAAGGACTCGCTCGCGGTGTGGGACATGCTGATCGAGGCCGGCTATCAGGCTGACGGCCTGTACATCGGGCTGGGAATCGGCGAGTACTCGACGGACAGCGGTGGCTACGTGCGCCGGTTCGCCGACGAGCGGGGACTGCACCTCCAGACGATCGACCTGCGTGACGACTATGGCTACGACGTTCCCACAGCGGCACGAGCAACTGGCCGGGTCCCGTGTTCGGCGTGCGGGCTCTCGAAGCGGCGACTGTTCGACCAAGCCGCGCTCGACGGCGGCTACGACGTGGTGGTCACCGGACACAACCTCGATGACGAGGCGGCGGTGCTCTTCGGCAACACGCTGCGCTGGGACATCGATTATCTCGCCCGCCAGATGCCGGTCCTGCCCGCAGCGAATGGCTTCCCGAAAAAGGCCAAGCCGCTGATTCGGCTGACCGAACGGGAGATGGCGGCATGGTGCCTCGTGCGTGGCATCGACTACGTGGTGGAGGAGTGCCCCATCGCAGCGGGCAATCGTCACCTGTCGTACAAGGAGTCGCTGAACGCGGTCGAGGCGAAGTCGCCAGGTGCGAAGGCATCGTTCTACCTGGGCTTCCTCGAGCGAATGGCGCCGCTGCTCGCCGGGCTGTCGGCCGCCGCTGCAGGCGACTTGAACGAGTGCGAACGATGTGGTTCGCCGACGACCGGCGACGTCTGTGCGTTCTGCCGGCTGGTCGAAAAGTCGAGCGCGCACGAACCCGTGCCGGTCGAAATGGTGCTGACGCGTGGGAGACGACGATGACAGGTGTGTTCACGGCTGGCGAGAAGGCGCTGCTGCTCGATTCGAAGAAGCGCCGGTACCTGATCGATCTCGCCGACGGCGGCGAGTTCCACAGCCACAACGGGTTCGTGGCTCACAGCGAGATCGTCGGCGAGCGTGAAGGCGTCGTGGTCCGTTCCACGAAGGGCTCGGAGTACACGGTGCTCCGGCCGACGCTCGAAGACTTCGTGGTCGAGATGCCGCGCGGCGCACAGGTGATCTATCCGAAGGACCTCGCACCGATCTGCATGCTCGCCGACATCGGGCCGGGCGTGCGCGTGTTCGAAACCGGGATCGGGTCAGGCGCGTTGTCGATGACGATGCTGCGCTACGGGGCCGACATCGTCGGCTACGAGATCCGTGAGGACTTCGCGAACCGGGCGAAGAAGAACGTCGAGAGCTTCCTCGGTGCTTCGGTCCTCGACCGGTACGAGGTGCACATCGCCGACAGCTACGAGGGCATCGACCCGGCGTTGGGCATGTTCGACCGAGTGGTGCTCGATCTGCCCGAGCCGTGGAACGTCGTGCCGAATGCCGAGGCGGTGCTGCAGCCTGGTGGACTGCTGGTGGCGTACACGCCGTCGATCACGCAGGCCGTCCAGGTGCGCGAGGCGTTGAAGGGCAAGTGGATCGATGCTCGCACGATCGAGGTGCTGCACCGCGGCTGGCACATCGAAGGCCAGGCAGTGCGTCCGGACCACCGGATGGTCGCGCACACGGCGTTCTTGAGCGTCGCACGTTTCCTCGGCCGCAATCCGACCTGAGTTCGCCTTTGCGGGTCGATCGCCCCTGGATTCCCCCATGTCCCGGTGCGACGCCGAGCGTGGAGGTCGAACGATGCGGAGTTGGCTGATCGTTCTCAGCACGGCTGGGCCGTCGGGCAGGTCGGATCCCGAACGCGCAACGGCCCCGAGGTGATGACCCCGGGGCCGTTGCCGACGATCAGTTGCCGATCAGGGTTCGATGTAGATGCACTCGCCAGGGCATTCCTCGGCGGATTCGATGACCGCTTCGAGCTGGCCATCGGGGATCTCAGCCAGGCCCTCAGCGCCTTGCGGGTTCCCCTTGGCCTCGGCGAAGATCTTGTCGCCTTCGACGACATACGCAAGGCCGTCGTCGAGCAGGGTGAAGACGTCGGGGGCGATCTCCTCGCACAGGCCATCGCCGGTGCACAGATCCTGGTCGATCCAGACCTTCATGTCAGTGGGGCTCCTCGTTGAGTGGGGTTGTCTACCGGTGGAAGTTTACACGGCGAAGCACGTGCAAACATGATTCACGCGGCGGCGTGTACATTCGGTCCATGGCAACCTCTGCGGACGATCCAGGGTCGACCGATGACACGGTCAGCGGCGACGAGGCCGAGCTGGCAGCCCTTCAGGACGAGATCGCTCACCTGCGGTCACGGCTCGCCGATGCACCCAGACGGGTCCATTCCCTCGAAGAGCGCCTCTTGGAGACCAAGGGCCAGCTCGCCGCTGCCGTCGGGCAGAACGAGAAGCTGTCGTACACGCTGCGCGAGGCTCGTGAACACATCGCCACGCTGCGCGACGAAGTCGACAAACTCTCGCAGCCCCCGTCGGCGTACGGGGTCGTGGTCGGCAAGAACGACGACGACACCGTCGACATCCTGACCAGCGGTCGCAAGATGCGCGTGGCACTGCATCCGGACATCGACCACGAGCTCCTCGATCGCGGCGCCGAGGTGGTGCTCAACGAGAGCTACAACGTGGTGATGGCCCGGACGCCGGAGATCACCGGCGAAGTGGTCACCGTCAAGGAGGTCATGGACGACGGGGTCCGCATCGTGGTCGTCGGTCGGGCCGACGAGGAACGCGTGTGCGAACTCGCAGACGCGATTCGTGGCACCCACATCCGCAACGGCGACCACCTTCGGCTCGACACGCGGTCGAATCTGCTCCTCGAGAAGTTGCCCCGGCCGGAGGTCGAGCATCTCCTGCTCGAAGAGGTGCCGGACATCTCGTACACCGACATCGGCGGTCTCGACGACCAGATCGAGCAAATCGCGGACGCCGTCGAGCTGCCGTTCCTCCACCAGGACCTGTTCGCCGAGCACCAGCTGCCGGCACCGAAGGGCATCTTGCTCTACGGTCCTCCGGGCTGCGGCAAGACACTGATTGCGAAGGCCGTCGCCAACAGCCTCGCCAAGAAGGTTGCCGAAACGATCGGCGAAGGCAAGGGTCGCAGCTATTTCATCAACATCAAGGGCCCTGAGCTGCTGAACAAGTATGTCGGCGAGACCGAACGCCAGATCCGGCTCGTGTTCCAACGGGCACGGGAGAAGAGCGATGAAGGTTGGCCGGTGATCGTGTTCTTCGACGAGATGGACTCGATGTTCCGCACCCGCGGATCGGGCATCAGCTCCGACATGGAGTCGACGATCGTGCCGCAGCTGCTGTCGGAGATCGACGGCGTCGAAGGGCTCAAGAACGTGATCGTGATCGGTGCGACGAATCGCGAGGACCTGATCGACCCGGCGATCCTGCGACCCGGTCGGCTCGACGTGAAGATCAAGATCGAGCGACCGAACGCCGACGCCGCCAAGGCGATCTTCGCCCGGTACCTCACGAACGAGATCCCGATCATGGACGGCGAGTCGATCCCCGAGATGATCGACGCCACGGTCACCGAGATGTACCGCGACGACGAGGCCAACCGCTTCCTCGAGGTGACCTACCAGAACGGCGACAAGGAGATCCTCTACTACAAGGATTTCTCGTCGGGCGCCATGATCGAGAACGTCGTGCGCCGTGCGAAGAAGCTGGCGATCAAGCGAGTGATCGGGGGCGGGACCAAGGGGGTGTGCACCGATGACCTGCTCGCATCGATCAAGCAGGAGTACAAGGAGCACGAGGATCTGCCGAATACGACCAACCCCGACGACTGGGCGAAGATCTCGGGCAAGAAGGGCGAACGGATCGTGTTCATCCGCACGCTGGTCTCGGAAACCGCCGCGACCGACGCAACCGGCGGTCGCGCCATCGAACGGGTGGCGACGGGACAGTACCTGTGAGGAGCCAACGCCAGTACGACGTCGTCGTGTACGGGGCGACGAGCTTCGTCGGCCAGATCCTGTGCCGGTACCTGGTGCAACGACACGGCACCGACGGCGATCTGCGGTGGGCAATCGCGGGGCGGAATGCCTCGAAGCTCGACGAGGTCGCGTTGCGCACGGGGGCCGACGTGCAGCGGATCGTCGCCGACGCTGCCGATCGGCGTGCTCTCGATGAGATGGCTGCATCGACCAGCGTCGTCGCGTCGACCGTTGGCCCCTACTCGTTGTATGGATCCGAACTGGTCGCAGCGGCGGTCGGCGCTGCGACCGACTACTGCGACCTGACCGGCGAGGTCCAGTGGATGCGCCGCATGATCGACGCCCACCAGGCTCAGGCCGAGCAGACGGGTGCTCGCATCGTGCACACGTGTGGGTTCGACTCGATTCCATCGGATCTGGGCACCTGGTTCACGCAGCAGCGTGCGATCGAGGAGCTCGGCGAGCCGTGCGTCGAGGTGCGCATGTCGGTCGCCGGCGCAAAGGGTGGTGTGAGCGGCGGCACGGCGGCCAGTGGCATGCAGATGTTCGAGGAGATGGCTGCGGATCCCACGCTTCGCAAGATGGTCGACGATCCATACGTGCTGGCCCCGGTGGATCTGCGCCAGGGTCCGAAGCAGCCGGGGATGGCTCGGCCGACCCGCGACGACCGTTTCGAGAGCTGGGTGGCTCCGTTCGTGATGGCGCCGACCAACTCGGCGGTGGTGTTGCGTTCGCACGCCCTGCTCGGGCAACCGTGGGGACGGAACTTCACCTACGGCGAGACGATGATGACCGGCGACGGGCTGGTCGGGGGCGTGGCAGCGTGGGGGATGACCGCCGGGTTGGCGGCGTTCACGGGTGTCGCCAGTTTCGGCCCGACCCGCAAGCTGCTCGGCAAGGTGATCCCGAAGCCCGGCGCGGGTCCGAGCGAGGCCAAACAACAGGCCGGCTATTTCGATCTCCGATTCGTCGGACGCACCGCCGGCGGACAGGAGATCCGCACCAAGGTCACCGGCGACGCAGACCCGGGCTATGGCTCGACGGCCAAGATGCTGGGTGAGTCGGCCGTTGCGTTCCTCGATCTCGATCCGACCCTCGTCGGGGGCGGATTCTGGACCCCTGCGAGCGCGTTCGGCGACGCGCTGATCGAACGACTCGAAGCACACGCCGGCGTCCGCTTCGATGTCTGCTGACGTCGAACTGGTTCCCCGACGGTGTGAGCTGAACGTCACGTGAACCTGCCGCTCCGCTAGGTTCAGGGAATGGCGCTGCCCAAGGTCTGCGGGATCGAGACCGAGTACGGCATCGTCGTGCGCGGGGGCGACAACAACCCGGTCTCGGCGTCGTCGATGCTCATCAATGCCTACGTTGCCGCGACCAACCGCGACCGGGGTCGCGTGGGCTGGGACTTCGAGGACGAGCATCCCGCCAACGACGCACGCGGGTTCGAACTCGACGCATCGCTGGCCCCGGAAGTCGAGACGATGCTCGTCAATGCCGTACTCACCAACGGCGCGCGTTACTACGTCGATCACGCCCACCCCGAGATCTCCACACCCGAGGTGACCACCGCTCGCGAAGCACTCGTGTGGGATCGCGCCGCCGAGGAGATCGTGCGTGCGTCGATGGAACATGTCCGTTCGCTACTGCCGGACGGCGGCGAGATCATCGTCCACAAGAACAACTCCGACGGCAAGGGCAACAGCTACGGCTGCCACGAGAACTACCTGCTCGCCCGCGAGACGCCATTCGGGCGTATGGCGAGTCAGATCACCCCTCACTTCGTGACGCGCCAGGTCTTCTGCGGGGCGGGCAAGGTTGGTTGCGAGCTTCCCGGTCGACCCGCCGACCACGTGCCGTACCAACTCAGCCAGCGCGCCGACTTCTTCGAAGAGGAGATCGGGCTCGAAACCACGCTCAAGCGACCGATCGTCAACACCCGAGACGAACCGCACGCGGACGCCCAGAAGTACCGGCGTCTGCACGTGATCGTCGGCGACGCCAACATGAGCGAAGTCGCCACCTACCTCAAGGTCGGCACCACAGCGATCGTGCTGGCGATGATCGAGGACGACGAACTCGGCGACGAGTGGCTGCTCGGCAACCCCGTCGCGGCAATCCGCCAGGTGAGCCACGACCCGACCCTGCGGCAGACCATCATGCTGCGCGACGGCAACCGGGCCACGGCGCTCGAGATCCAGTGGGGACTGCTCGAGCGGGCTCGCAAGTATGAGCAGTCGCATGGACTCGATTGCGTGGGCGACGGCATCGGTGCCGACGTGCTCGCCAAATGGGAGACCGTGCTGGCCGGCCTCGAGTCCGACCCCGCCTCCGTCTCCCACTGGGTCGACTGGGTTGCCAAGCAACGGCTCGTCGATGGGTACGCCGACCGACACGACGTCGAGACCGGGTCGCCGAAACTCAAGGCGATCGACCTCCAGTACCACGATCTGCGCATCGATCGCTGTCTGGCGCTGCGAGCCGGCCTCGACACGATGGTCAGCGATGCCGAGGTCGCCGAGGCGATGACCGAACCCCCGACGACCACTCGCGCCTACTTCCGGGGGCGCTGTCTGCAGAAGTTCCCCGATGACGTGGTGGCGGCCAACTGGGATTCGCTCGTGTTCGACGTCGGCCGGGACCCGCTTCGACGCGTGCCGATGATGGAACCGCTACGCGGGACCGCCGACCACGTTGGTACCTTGATCGATCAGAGCGAGACGGCACGAGAACTCCTCGATCGTCTCGGGCAATGATCCACCACGATTCATACGACTCACCGAAGGGAAGCAACTGCTGATGGCCGAACGCACCCAGAAGTCGAAGGGCACCACGAGCCGCGACACCGACGCCACTGTCGAGGCCGCCCCGGCGAGCACCGAGACCGGCGAGAAGCTGAAGGCGGAACTCGACGATCTTCTCGACGAGATCGACGAGGTGTTGGAGACCAACGCCGAAGATTTCGTGAAGTCGTACGTGCAAAAGGGCGGACAGTAACCCGTGACGATGCCGATCTTCTCGACCTCGGACGACCCGGGGTCGAACTTTCCGGAGCTGTTGCGTCGTGTGGGTCTCGGTCCCGACCCGATGGTCGGCGCCTCCACCGACGTGATGCGCGAGTTGTCGCTGCCGCATGCCACGACCTGTGTGGCGCTCACGTACGCCGATGGCGTCGTGATGGCCGGTGATCGACGGGCGACCTCGGGCAACCTGATCTCGCACCGGACCATGGAGAAGGTCGTCGAAGCCGACCGCTACAGCGGTGTCGCCATCGCGGGCGCGGCCGGTGCGGCGATGGAAATGATCCGTCTCTTCCAGCTGCAGCTCGAGCACTACGAGAAGGTCGAGGGCACCGCGCTGAGCCTCGAAGGCAAGGCGAACCAGCTGTCGATGATGGTCCGTGGCAATCTGCAAGCGGCGATGATGGGCATGGTCGTCGTGCCGATCTTCGGCGGGTACGACCTGCGACGCGAGTGCGGCCGTCTGTGGGACTACGACGCCACGGGTGGCCGCTACGAGGAACGCGACTACGTCGCCACCGGATCGGGCAGTCTGCACGCAGGCACCGTCATCAAGGTCGGGTTCCGCCCCGACATGAGTCGAGACGATGCGGTCAACCTGGCCGCTCGTGCACTGTGGGAGGCCGCCGACGCGGACTCGGCCACCGGCGGACCCGACGTGCTCCGCGGGATCTATCCCGTTGTCGCCACCATCGATGCCGGTGGTTGGAGCCGGCTCGACGACGTCGATCTCGCGTCTCGATACGAGGCAATCGTTGCAGAGGTGCGTTCGCGATGAGCATGCCGTTCTACGTCGCCCCCGAACAGATGATGAAGGACCGTGCCGATTTCGCACGCAAGGGCATCGCCCGCGGGCGGGCGTTGGTGGCGGTCAGGTACGCCGACGGCATCGTCATCGTCGCCGAGAACGCGTCGGAAACCCTGCGCAAGGTGAGCGAGATCTACGACCGCATCGCCTTCGCCGGCGTCGGTAAGTACAACGAGTTCGACCAACTCCGTGTGGCTGGCGTTCGAGCGGCCGATCTCAAGGGATTCCAGTACTCGCGTGATGACGTCGACGCGCGCAGCCTGGCCAACAGCTACGCCCAGATGCTCGGCACGATCTTCACCCACGAGATGAAGCCGATGGAGGTCGAGATCCTCGTCGCCGAAGTCGGCCTGGAACCGTCGGGCGATCAGATGTTCCACATCCTGTACGACGGCACCGTCGTCGACGAGCGCGACTACGCAGCGATCGGCGGCGACGCCGAGGCGATCAACGCTCGCCTTGCCGACACCTGGACCGACGGGCTCGATCGGGCCGCTGCGATCGCCCTCGGACGCACGGCGCTCGGCGGCCCGGAACGCGAGATCCCCGACGACGACCTCGAAGTCGCCGACCTCGCCCGAACCAACGGGCGTCGGTGCTTCCACCGACTCACCAAGGACGACCTCGGCACCTGACCCTTCGCGCCGATCCCGTCGCAGCCATCCAGCGATGAGCCAACCGACCGAGATGCGTGCGAACCGAACGCGGCGCACGAGGCAACATAGTTCGTGAGCTCGAACGAGATGGACCCAACGCCCGATGAGATCGAGGCGGGTCATGCTTTCTACACGAAGCGAGCGCTGGCTGTGTATGACCTCGCCATTCTCGGGTACTTCTCGCGCCTGGCGTGGAAGTGCCCGGCTCGTCGGATTCTGCAGCACTACGACGAGCACGTCTCGAACAACCATCTCGACGTCGGAGTCGGGACCGGCTTCTTTGTCGACCGCTGCCGATTCGAATCACCCACCCCACGGGTCGCGTTGATGGATCTCAACGACAACTGTCTCGAGTTCGCGAGTCGGCGTATCGCTCGATACCGCCCCGAGATCTACCGCGCCAACGTGCTCGAACCCATCCCATTCGATGTCCCCGCGTTCGATTCCGTCGGATTGACGTACGTGCTTCACTGCGTTCCCGGTGACATAGCGGCGAAGGGCGTCGTGTTCGACCACGTGAAGACGCTGATGAACCCGGGCGGCGTCGTCTTCGGAGCGACCTTGCTCCACGACGGCGTCGAACGAAACTGGCTGGCGCGAGCGGTGATGGACCGCAACAACAAGCAGGGCATCTTCGCGAACGTCGACGACAGCCTCGACGGACTGAAGTCCGCGATCGCCGAGCATCTCACCGACCCAGTGGTCGACGTCGTTGGTTGCGTCGGGATCTTCACCGGGTCGGTGCGGCCGTGACGATCGCCAGGCGTTGGCACACTGACACGGCGAGCCCGGGAGGCGTACGATCACGACATGGTCGCCATCGACGTGAACAGTGACCTGGGGGAGTCCTACGGAATCTGGACGCTGGGCGACGACGTCGCGATGCTCGGGATCGTCACCAGCGCCAACGTTGCGTGCGGCTTCCACGCCGGCGATCCCTCGGTCCTGCGGGCAACCTGCTCGCTCGCCGTGCAGAACGACGTCGCGATCGGAGCGCAGGTGTCGTTCCCGGACCTGCCCGGATTCGGGCGTCGCCACCTCGACATGGCTCCCGACGAACTCCGCGACGCCGTCCTCTACCAGCTGGGCGCGCTCGACGCGTTCGCCCAGGTGGCCGGTGCTGAGATCGCCTACGTCAAACCTCACGGTGCGCTTTACCACACGACCTCCACCCATCCGGCCGCTGCACGGGCGCTGGTCGCCGCTGCAGCCGAGTACGACCCATCGCTCGCCATCCTCGGGCTCCCGAACTCGGAACTGCTGGCAGCCGCCGACGCCGCCGGCCTCGAGGCCGTCCCTGAGGCCTTCGCCGACCGGGCCTATCGGCCCGACGGTGGACTCGTGTCCCGTCGTGAGCCCAACAGCGTGCTCACCGATCCCGACGAGGTTGCCGCACGGGCCGTGCGCATCGCCACGGACAACGAAGTCGTCGCCGTCGATGGCAGCGTCGTGAACGTGCGTGCCCGCTCGATCTGCGTTCATGGCGACACCGCCGGTGCCGTGGGGCTGGCGCTCGCCGTGCGGTCGGCACTCGATGTCGCCGGAGTAGGCGTCTACCGTTTCACCGATTGAGCGCGCAGGCGCAGAACGGGGCACACATGAGCGACGAACCACGGCATCGAGCGTTCGCCGGCAGCGATACCGACCTCCTCTGACGCGATGCGACGACATCCGTACGGACCGGTTGCGTGGTTGGTCGACGACGTGTCGGCACCCGCCGCGTGGGCCAACGCGTTACGGACGATGGAGGTGCCCGGCGTCGAGGAGATCGTGCCGGCCGAGTCGACCGTCGTCGTGCGCTGCGTCCGCGACCGCCACGATGCAATCGGCGAGGTGCTCGACCTCGTCGTGCCCGCTGCGCACCCACCGCCGACCGACCCCGCGTTGACGATCGATGTCGTCTACGACGGGCCCGACATCGGCGATCTCGCATACGCAGCCCGGGTCACCGTCGACGACGTCGTGCGCCTCCACGCGACCGGTACCTACGAGGTCGCCTTTTGTGGTTTCAGCCCGGGCTTCGGTTACCTGCGTGGGATCGACCCGCGGCTCCACGTCCCGCGGCGGGGCACTCCGCGCATCTCCGTTCCCGCAGGGGCAGTCGGTATCGCCGCCGGCTACACGTGCGTGTATCCCTCGGCCTCGCCGGGCGGGTGGTATCTGATCGGGCACGCGACCGCCAGGCTCTGGGACGCCGATCGTGACCCACCGGCACTCCTGACGCCCGGTCGGTCTGTGCGATTCCGTCGGGTGGCGGCGTGACCGGAGAACCAGCCCTGCGCCTCGTTCAGGTCGGCTTCGCGACCACCATCCAGGACCGTGGCCGTCGGGGACTCGCCCATGTGGGAGTGCCGGCCGCCGGAGCGGTTGACCGACGAGCTCATGACGTGATGAATCGACTCGTCGGCAACCCACCCGACGCCGCAACGATCGAGACGATGGGTGCGCTCATCGTCGAAACGCTGCGACCCGTGGTCATCGCGAGCAGCACCGATGCCAGCCGACAGACACTGGGGGCGGGCGCGCGCATTCGTGTCGACGCTCCCGCTGGGGCAGTGTGGGCCTACCTCGCCGTTCGCGGCGGCATCGACGTCGGGCCCGTGCTCGGGTCGCGCAGTCAGGACACCCTCGGCGGCGTCGGGCCCGCGCCGCTTCTCACCGAGTCATTGGTCAGTATCGGGCCGGATCCGGGGACGCCGCTCGACGCCGACCATGCGCCGGCGCACTCCTCGAACGACCGGCTGCGAATCTGGGACGGCCCGCAGCACGACTGGTTCGTCGGCGGGATCCAGTGCCTGATCGGCAGGCGTTGGAAGGTCACCAACGAGCTCAGCCGAGTGGGTGTCCGGCTCGAGACGGGCGAATTCGTACGAAGTACGAGGTCGCAGCGCCAGATGCAGAGCGTCGGGCTGACCAGTGGCGCCATCCAGATCACGCCCAACGGGGAGCCGATCGTGATGCTTGCGAACCATCCGACGACCGGCGGCTATCCGGTGATCGGCGTGGTCGAACCCTCCGATCTGCCCGATCTCGCCCAGACTCGGCCAGGATCGTCTGTCCAGTTCCGTCGGGCCTGAACCGGCACGCCCGCGCGTACGTGGCTAGGTTGCCCCACATGGAGCGACGAATCTACGGACTCGAGAACGAGTACGGGGTGACCTGCACCCTTCGGGGCCAGCGTCGCCTGAGTCCTGACGAGGTCGCCCGCTACCTGTTCCGCAGGGTCGTGTCGTGGGGTCGCAGCTCGAACGTGTTCCTCCAGAACGGTGCACGGCTCTATCTCGACGTGGGTTCGCATCCCGAGTACGCAACGCCGGAGTGTGACTCGCTGTATGAACTCGTCGTGCACGACAAGGCAGGGGAGCGGATCCTCGAGCAGCTCGTCGAGTCCGCCGAGCAACGCCTCGCCGAGGAGTCGATCCGCGGCACGATCTACCTGTTCAAGAACAACACCGACTCTGCCGGCAACTCCTACGGGTGCCACGAGAACTATCTGACCAGCCGCGATGACGACCTCGGGCATTACGCGGAGGTGCTCATCCCGTTCTTTGTCTCACGCCAGATCTACACCGGCGCAGGCAAGGTGCTGCAGACCGCCCGAGGCGCGACTTATTCGATCGCTCAACGCGCCGAGCACATTTGGGAAGGTGTGTCGTCGGCGACCACCCGCAGCCGTCCGATCATCAACACTCGCGACGAACCCCACGCCGATGCCGAGAAGTACCGACGCCTCCACGTGATCGTCGGCGACTCGAACATGAGCGAGTACACCAACTTCGTCAAGGTCGGCGCCGCATCGTGCATGCTCCGGATGCTCGAGGACCCCAACGTCGTGTTGCGCGACATGACTCTCGAGAACCCGATCCGGGCGATCCGGGAGATCAGCCATGACATCACGTGTCGTCGCACGGTTCGACTCGCGAACGGACGCGAGGTGTCGGCGCTCGACATCCAACGCGAGTACCTCGATCGGGCTCTGCGCTACGCGGACTCCCAGGGCTTTCCGCCGCTCGAACAGAAGGCGCTCGAGATGTGGGAGCACTGCATCACCACCATCGAGAAGGACCCGCTCCTGCTCGACCGCGAGGTCGACTGGGTGATCAAGTACAAGCTGATCGAGGCCTTCCGAGAACGCCACGACCTGCCGTTCGGCCACGCTCGCGTGCAGCTGCTCGACCTGCAGTACCACGACGTCTCGCGTGCCCGAAGCCCGTTCTACAAGTTGCAGAATCGCGGCATGATCGAGCGAATCTGCACCGACGCCGACATCGAGCAGGCAATCGATGTGCCGCCGCAGACCACTCGAGCACGCCTGCGAGGCGACTTCGTCAAGCGGGCCAAGGAACGCAAGCGCGACTACACGGTCGACTGGGTGCATCTGAAGCTGAACGATCAGGCTCAACGCACCGTGCTGTGCAAGGACCCGTTCAAGAGCCGCGACGAACGCGTCGAGCGACTCATCGAATCGCTCTGAGCGCGGTACCGTTGTCGCCGCGTGACGTCCGAGACCATCGATCCCCCTCCTCTGGAACCGCCTGGAGTACCGCCGGTCGGACCGCCCGAGGAACCCGCCACATCGACCAAACTCCCGCCGGGCGCCCGCGCGTTCTTCGATTGGTTGGTGGTCATCGCCGTGGCGTTGCTGGTGGCCTTCGTGGTCCGCACCTTCGTCATCGCCCATTTCGTCGTCGAGGGCGAATCGATGTACTCGACGCTCGACACCAATGACCGAGTGTTCGTCAACAAGCTCTCGTACCGTTTGCACGACCCCAATCGGGGCGACGTCGTCGTACTGCACCAGGTCACCGGGGCATCCGAACGCGATCTGATCAAGCGCGTCATCGGGCTGCCAGGCGAGTCCGTCGAGGTCCGCAACTGCACGGTCCTCATCGACGGCCGCGTGCTCAACGAGCCATACCTCGACCCCGAGGTCGTCACCCCGACCGACTGCGGTGGCGATTACACGCTCGACGGTGTGGTGCCCGACGACCACGTGTTCGTCATGGGTGACAACCGGGGTGGGTCGCAGGATTCCCGCGTGATCGGCCCCATCAGCGACGACGACCTGGTCGGCCGAGCATTCGTGGTCTTCTGGCCGCAGAGCCATTGGCAGTGGCTCTGACGCCCGAGCGCACGGCTCAGAGCGGGGGGTTGCCGATCTCCTCGCGGAACGCATCGCTCATCACGTCGACACGGTCGCTGTAGACGGCATCGAGACCCATCCGGAGTCCGTCGCGGAGTTCGTGTTCGTGCTGCATGTCCCAACCGAACGTACACAGGTCGAATCGGTGGAACAGCGCTGCCAGACCGCCGCTCCAGTCCGTGCGGTGGAGGTTGATGCCGTCGATGCGATGACGTGCCAGATACTCCGCACGGCGTTCGGGCGTTCCTTTGATGCGGTCGAGCCGGGTGGTCTGCAGCAACCGAATCGGATTGTCTCCGAACAGCCGTCGCAATTCGATCACCCGAGTGAGACTCGCTTCGCACAGCCACGTCCGTTCCAACAGCGAGTCGTCGACCGCACTGATCACCTCGACGATCATCGCCGCCGACTCGGGATCCTTCAGATCGAGTGACAGGGAGAAGTCACTGCCGCAGTGCTCGAGCAGTTCGAGCAGGGTTGGAATGTGCATGGGCAGGTCGGCGCGCTCGAACTCGGAGATCGGCCGCTTGCGGAGGCCCTTCTTGACGACGCCATCGTGATCGAGCACCGCGACGCCGTCGGCGGTCACCCACACGTCGCTCTCGAGGCCAGACGCACCCAATCGCAGCGCCAAGTCGAATGCTTCCAGCGTGTTCTCGGGGGCGTGGGCCCTGGCCCCACGATGCGCAAAGGTGATCGGCGGGTCGAGAAGGGATGGAAGACGCTGTTGCACTCCGACTCATGATGGCAGGCCCATAGACTGCGCCCGTGTTCAATCTGCAGGGCAGCGAGATCGTCGTCATCCTGCTGCTCGCGCTCGTCGTGCTCGGCCCCGAGAAGCTGCCCGACGCAGTACGCAAGTTCACCCAGACCTACGCCGAATTGAAAAAGATGAGTACGGGCTTCCAGTCAGAGCTCAAGTCAGCGCTCGACGAACCAATGCGGGAGATGCGCGACACGGCCAACCTGCTCCGCGACGCCGCCGATCCGAGCAAGCTCACGGCCGAGGCCGAGGCAGAACGCCGCGTCCTCGACGATGCTGACGTAGCGACCGAGCGAATCACCGAGCCTTCACCGGCCAACGAATGGGCCGCCCCGACGCCCGGTACCGCCGATCCGAGTCGCAACGGAGCCACCCCGTTCGAACCGCTGGCCCAGCCTGGCGACGACCAGGTCGCCACGCCTGGGGATCCTCGCGAGAACTCGTGAGCACACCGTGACCATCGAGGACGAAGACGTGTCTGCAGCCGACACGATGACGCTCACGGAGCATCTTGCCGAACTTCGGGTGCGCATCATCCGATCGGCGCTCGCCGTCGCAATCGGCATGGTCCTGATCATTGCCTTCTACGACCAGGTCCTCGACTTCCTGCTGCAACCCTATGTCGACCTCTGTGCCCGCAAGTCCGAGGACTTCTGTGATCCGGAGCTCTTCAACTTCAGTCCGACCGAAGGGCTGGCCACTCGGGTCCGCGTCGGCCTGTACGGCGGCATCGTGATCGCGATGCCCGTTCTGTTGTGGCAGACCTGGCGCTTCATCGTCCCGGCACTCAACAAGAAGGAGAAGAAGTGGGCGATTCCGATCGTGCTGACATCGCTCATCTTGTTCGTCGCCGGCGGGGCTCTCGCGTACTTCACCATCGGCCAGGCACTCGACTTCCTGATCGGCTGGTCCGGTTCGGATGTCAACCAGGTGTACTCGGTGCAGAGCTATGTGTCGTTGATCGGGTTGATGATCTTCGCATTCGGTCTCGGGTTCATGTTGCCGGTCTTCGTCTTCGGTCTGCAGGCGTTCGGGGTCGTCACGCCGAAACGCCTGCTCGCCAGCTGGCGCATCGCACTCGTCGTGATCGCCGTGATCGCAGCCGTCATCACGCCGTCCGGTGACCCGGTCACCATGGCGATGCTCGGACTCCCGATGGTGCTCCTGTACTTCCTGGCCATCCTCATCGGCTGGCTGGTGGTCCGTCGGCGACCGGTTGACGCGTGACCGACGGCACCGACCGCTCGCGTTTGCGACAACAGTTCATCACCCGCTATCCGTTCCCCATCGACCGCTTCCAGTCCGAGTCGTTCGACGCCCTCGACCGAGGTGAGCACGTGGTCGTGGCGGTTCCGACCGGCAGCGGCAAGACGGTCGTCGCCGAGTACGGAATCGACGCTGCGCGAGCGGAAGGACTGCGTGCGTTCTACACCGCACCGGTCAAGGCGTTGTCGAACCAGAAGTATCGCGACCTGGTGGCGGTGCACGGCGAAGACGACGTCGGACTGCTCACCGGTGACAACTCGATCAATGGCGACGCCCCGATCGTGGTGATGACCACCGAAGTCCTGCGCAACATGATCTACGGCCGTTCCCGCCTCCTGCAGGATCTCGGCCTGGTCGTGCTCGACGAGGTGCATTTCCTCCAGGACTCGTATCGGGGACCGGTGTGGGAGGAAGTGATGATCCACCTTCCCCAGCACGTCCGACTCGTCTGTCTGTCAGCAACGGTCAGCAACGTCGACGAGCTCGCCGAATGGATCGCAACCGTGCGCGGCCCCACGGCCTCGATCGTGGAACGACGTCGACCGGTGCGCCTCGACAACGAGTACCTCGTCGCCGACCGCACCAATGATCGTCTTCGGATGCTGCCGGTGTTCATCGATGGTCATGTGAACCGCGATGCGGTCGCGCTCGATGAATCTGCTGTGCGGGGGCGTCCAGGACGCGGCAAGGGACCTCGGTCGAACGGGCGAAACGATCGAAACGATCGCGGCTCGGGGCAGGGCTCGGGGCGCAAGGTCTTGGCCCCACCGGGCCGCGTCGACACCGTCGGGCTTCTCGAACGCCGACGGCTCCTCCCGGCGATCTTCTTCATCTTCAGTCGGGCCCAATGCGACGCCGCGGCGAAGGCATGCGTCGATGCGGGCCTCGATCTCGTCGATGCCGGCGAGCGAACAGCGATTCGTACGATCGTCGACGCCCGACTGGGTGGGCTCGACGAGGCCGACCTGGAGGTCCTGGGGTTCACTCAGTTCGTCGCCCAACTCGAATGTGGCGTGGCGGCCCATCACGCGGGCATGGTGCCGCCGATGAAGGAGGTCGTCGAGGCCTGCTTCGTCGAGGGGCTGGTCAAAGTCGTCTTCGCCACCGAGACGCTGGCCGTCGGCATCAACATGCCGGCGCGCACGGTCGTGATCGAGAAGCTCACCAAGTTCACCGGCGAGCACCACGAGCGGTTGACTCCGGGGGAGTACACCCAGCTCACCGGGCGCGCCGGTCGACGGGGGATCGATGATCTCGGCACCGCCGTGGTGTTGTGGTCGCCGTGGGTGCGTTTCGACGAGCTCGCGGAACTCGCTGGAAGCTCGTCGTTCCATCTCCGCTCGGCGTTCCGGCCGACGTACAACATGGCGGCCAACTTGGTGCGTACGTACTCGAGTGACGAGGCCCACCATCTCTTGAACCTGTCGTTCGCTCAGTTTCAGGCCGACCGTGATGTCGTCAGGCTCGAAGCGAGACTCGAGCGGCGCCGTGCCGCCGCTGCCGACCTGCACGACAAGGCCCAAAGCGACTACGGCGACATCGAGGAGTACCGCCGTCTGCGTGAGCGTGAGCGCGACGATCGAGCAGCCGGTCGAGCGGCGCGGCTCGATGCCATCGACGATGCGCTCGCCGCCCTGCGTCCGGGCGTCGCGATCCATGTTGCGAAGGGCACCTACAAGGGGCCGGCGACGGTCGTGGCGGCAGCGAACCGGAAGTCCGGCCTCCGGCTCACCGTCATCACGCGTTCGGCCAAGTCGCTCTACCTCACGGCGGAGGATTTCGACGAGCCGCCACGTCAGGTCGGCAAGGTGGCCCTTCCGAACACCTATGCCCCGAACCGCAAGGAGTACCGCAACGACGTGGCTCGACGGCTTCGCACGATGAAGGCTGACCCCTCGCCCAGCACCAAGCGCCGCCGTCGTGCCAGCGAGGCACTCGCCGACAGTCATCCGGCGGCGCGCGACCCCGACCTGCGCGCAAAGCTCAACGCCGCGGGTCAGGCCGATCGGATCCAGCGCGAGATCGCCGATCTCGAACGACGGGTGAGCGGAAAGAACACGTCGCTGGCGAGTGAGTTCGACCGCGTACTCAACGTGCTCACCACCTATGGCTACCTCGACCGTACCACCTGGTCGCTGACCGAGGCAGGCGAGATGCTCGCACGCACGTTTCACGAGTCTGATCTGCTCGTTGCCGAGATCGTCGGTGCCGGCGTGCTCGACGGCCTCGGTGCTGCGGATCTCGCCGCCCTCGTCTCCACGCTCGTGTATGAACACCGGAGCTCCGACGCTCCTCCGGCACCGTGGTTCTCGTCGAGCGACACTCGCGACCGTTGGCGGCGGCTCGCGGCCATCAGCGAGGACTTGCGTGCCACCGAGCGGTCCGTCGGACTCGCCGAGCATCGCGCACCCGACCCGACCTTTGCGGCAATCGCCTACGCCTGGGTGGCGGGGGAGGGGTTCGCAGAGGTGGTCGGCGACGACGAGATGACGGGCGGCGACTTCGTCCGCACCGCCAAACAGCTCATCGACCTGCTTCGCCAGCTCGCCCTCATTGCGCCCGACCCAGCCACGCGACGAGCCGCCGGTGATGCAGCCACGGCCGCCTTTCGCGGCGTCGTTGCCGACAGCGCTGCGCCGACGCCTGCCGGCGCATGACCATCAAACCGGGCCAGGCCTGGGGGCAGGCGGTGCCGCGTCCACACGGGCTCGTCGTCATCGACAACGATGCCGACGTGGCCGCGGCGATCTCGCAGCCGCACGAGTACCCCATCGCGGTCGGATCAGGTGACCTTGCGCGAACCCTTGGCGTGATCGCTGCCGATCCGGACTCCATCCATCGGCGTCAGACCGTCAACGAGTTCCCCATCGACGTACTGGAGGTCCGTCTCGATGGCGTCGGCGAGCCCATCGTCGCTTGCGCCCACGTCGTCGCCCGCTCGCCCTGGACGAGCGCACACTGGCTACGGGGTCGTCTCCTGGCGGTGATGAACGCCGAGTTCATCGGAGACTGGGACATCGCTCCTCGTGGGCATCCGAACGACGGACGCGCCGAGGTGTTCGATGTCGAGCCGTCGATGTCGCCTCGTGAGCGGATCGCCGCCCGTCGGCGACTCCCCACCGGCACCCACATCCCTCATCCCTGCATCACCACTCGATCGGTGCGAAGCGGGTCGTGGGAGTTCGACCGACCGCTCCAGATCGTCGTCGACGGGCGTCAGGTCGGTCGAGCATCGGCGCTGTCGGTCGCCGTCGTGCCCGACGCAGCGATCGTGTACGCGTGACCCGATTGGCGAAAACGCAGGTCAGATGGCGCGAGAGATCCCGAGTAGCGATGTCGGTCCGTCCTAGAGTGGTCGGTCGTGGCTGTGTACGTCCCTGAGTCCTTCACCGCGGACGAAGCCGATGTGCTGCGCCGCTACTTCACCAATCTCGACGGTCCGGTGTTCGCTCTGGTCAATCTGCCCGAGGTGGTCAAGGGCGCGCTGTTCGCTCGCTACAGCCGGAGCCACAAGTCGCTTCGGCGACTCTTCCTCGACGAGTTCGTCGGCGACCTCGATGTGAGCGGCGACCACACCGTCGACGCCACGATCGGCCTCGATCGGGCCGAGGAGCTGTACGAACGGGTCTTCTTCGACTACGGCGACGACTCGGTTGCTCAGCTCGGCGGAGTGCACCTGGCCTGCGAACAGGCCTCCAATCTGCTGACCAAGATTCTCGAATGGGGTCGGCTGATGAGCTATCTCGAGCAGAGCACCCGGTACATCGCCTACGACGCCCGACTCGGCGGTCGCTACCGCTACTTCCGCGATCCGGCCGTGCTCTCGAGCCCGCTCGGCACGAGATACGTCGGCGACATCGACCGCATCTTCGACGCCTACAGCCGGTGTGTCGATGCGGTGACCGAGCATGTGCGAGCCAGCGTCGTGCGCGGACCCGACGACAGCGAGTTCGTCTACCGAACGGCCACGCGGGCCAAGGCCCTCGATGCGGTGCGCGGCATCCTGCCCGCCGCAGCGACGTCGAACGTCGGGATCTATGGCACCGGTCAGGCCTTCGAGGCGCTGCTGCTGCGCATGCGATCCAACCCACTGCCCGAGTCGCGGGACTACGCCGACCTGATGCTGCACGAGCTCCGCAAGGTGATTCCGAGTTTCCTGCGTCGTGTCGACCTGCCAGAGCGGGGCGGTCGATGGAGTGAGTATCTCGCCACGACACGCGACGACACCGCTTCGCTGGTCACCGACATGTTCGGGTCCACCCCCGTCGAGCCGGCGGCCGAGGTCGAGCTCGTGGACTTCGATCCCGATGCCGAGGACAAGCTCCTGGCGGCAATCTGCTACTCACACTCGACGTTGCCCGAGCATCAGTTGCTCGCACGAGTGGGCCAGCTCGGCATCGACGAACGCGTGTCGTTGATTCGGGCCTACGTGGGTGAGCGGGAGAACCGCCGCCACAAGCCCGGTCGAGCGTTCGAGCGTTCGTTCTACCGCTTCGACGTGCTGAGCGACTATGGAGCCTTCCGTGACATGCAACGCCACCGCATGCTCACGATCGAGTGGCAACGTCTCACCCCGAATCACGGATTCACGCGACCCGAATTGGTGACCGAGGCCGGACTCGCCGGCGATTTCGACGAGGCGATGGAACGCTCGGCAGCGCTCTACGACGCGCTCCAGCCAGAATTCCCCCAGCAGTCGTCGTATGCGGTCTCGATGGCCTATCGGATGCGCTACGTCATGCAGTTCAATGCACGTGAGGCAATCCACATGCTCGAACTCCGGTCGTCGCCGCAGGGTCATCCCTCGTATCGCCGCGTTGCACTCGAGATGCACCGCTTGATCGCCGAGCGTGCCGGTCATCACGCCATTGCCGCAGCAATGAACCACATGACCACGCAGGCGCCCGAGCTCGAACGGCTCGAGTCCGAGCGGCGAGCCGAAGCCCGTCGCGGCGAAATCTGACCCGCCTCTCGACGTCTGTGACGCCTGTCACAGCGGTGAGCTCCTGAACGAACGGGCCGCCACGCCTATGCTCCCGCCGCAACCCCCCACACGCACCACGAGATCGAAACGACGAGATGGCTGACGACGAGATCACCGAACCGGACGACACCAACGAGGACGAGGAAGAGTCCGCGGAGGACGTCGACCTGGACGACGACGATCTCGACCTGGACGACGCCGCGGTCGATGACGACGGGGATGACGGGGATGACGACGATGACGACGCTGCTGACGCAGCGCCTCGTACGAAACGAAAGAAGCGATCATCGGACGACGACGACGAGGACGACGAGTTGCTCACCGATGACGACGTCGAAGAGGATCTCGACAAGATCCTGAAGGATCGCATGGTCGCCGCAGACGACGATGACGACGATGACGACGATGACGAGCCCGAGGTCCGAGGAGAAGGCGGCGAGCGTCTCCAACCCAAGCAGCAGGATGAGCAACTGTGTTCGTCGTGCTTCCTGCTCGTGAGGGCAAGCGCGCCGAATTGTCCTGTCGGCGATGACGACTGCCCGATCTTCTCGTCCTGACGAACCGCGGCCACCGTTGGCCCGGCTCGTCGAACTGGCGCTTGTCGTCCCGATCGAAGTGAGCGGTCGGCTGATCGAGACCGTTCCCGGGGTCGTCGACAAGGTGCCGGCAGCAGCCGAGCGCGTCAAGCGTGAGGTCGAGCTCGCTCGCTTCCTTGGCAAGATGGTCGTCGATCAAGGCGTGCGTGAACTCCGAACGAGGCTGTCGCCGAATGAGCGCGCTGGAATCGGCTCGACACCAACAGCACCCACCGACGGCCGATCGGATGCCCCCGACCGTGCCGAGGTCGAGGTCGAGCAGAGCACGCCAGCCGCTGGGCGTGTCGACGCTGAGCGACCTGACGTGACGACCTTGGCCCTGGCCGACTACGACCATCTGTCGTCGGCGCAGATCGTCGGGAAACTCGACGGCCTCGACGCTGCCGAGCGGACGGCGATCGAGCGGTACGAGGAGGTCGGGCGACACCGCCGCACGATCCTGGGCAAGCTCGAACAGCTGCGAAGGGCAGACGCGTGATCGACCCGATCGTTCGAGTGACGAGCCACGAGGACGAGCAGCAGTTGCGCTTCCTCGAACTCGAGGCTCGGGCCGCACTGGTCGACCAGCGTGGTGGGGATCGGTGGCTCGAGGAGCACCCGCCGATCGGGGAGGGCTGGAGTGCTCGCTGCGTCGATGGTGACGTCTACGTCGGCACCATCGACGAGGTCGTGATCGGCTACCTCGTCGCCGATCTCGGCGACGACGCCATCGTTCGGATCGACCAGGTGTGGGTGACTCCCGAGGCCCGCGAACTCGGATTCGGCGACGAGCTGTTGGCCACGGCGATTGCGTCGGCACGGGCTCGCGGGGCCATCGCCGTCGAGGGCCAGGCGCTGCCCGGCGACCGCCACACGAAGAACCTCTACGAGCGCGCGGGCATCGTGGCTCGACTGATCACCACGTTCCGGCGACTCTGAGCCTCAGCGGCCCTTCCACTGAGGAGCACGCTTCTCGATGAATGCGGTGAGGCCCTCACCGATGTCCTCAGAGCGCATCACCACACCCATCGCTGCGTCGGTCATGGCCTTGAGCGTCTCGTCGCTCTCCGTGGATGCAGCGAGCACGACCTTGCGACTCTCCCACACCGCCAACGGCGCAGCCGCAGTGATCTGGCCGGCGAGCGCCAGCGCTTCGTTGGTGGCCTCACCCGCCTCGACCAAACGGTTGACCAAGCCGAGCTCGTAGGCGCGCTGGGCGGACAGAGGCTCACCGGTGAGGATCAGCTCCATCGCTGCATTGCGACCGATCGCACGAGGAAGGCGGAACAGGCCGCCGGCACCAGCCACCAGATTGCGCTTGGCCTCGGCAAGTCCGAACGAGGAACGCGTCGTGGCGACGACCAGATCGGCCGCCAGCACGATCTCGCAGCCGCCAGCGGTGGCCAAGCCGTCGACCGCAACGATGACCGGCTTCTTGTGCTCGCGGTACGCGAATCCGGCAAGTCCGCCGCGCTCGGTCATCAACGAGCCGCCCGCGCCGGAGTTGATGGCCTTCAGATCGGCACCGGCACAGAAGACCGGGCGATCCTGACCCTCGGTATTGGCCTGGATGATCCCGACCCAGATGTCGTCGTCCGTCTCCATCTGGTCGATCGCGGCTTCCATGGCCTCGGCCACATCACCGTTGACCGCATTGCGCGCGTCGGGTCGGTTGAGCGTGATGAGCGCAACGCGGTCGCGTGCTTCGTAGGTGACGATCTCGGACATGGCCGAGGATCGTATGCGCTCGGTCGCCAGGAGGGCGAACTTGCTCAATCGTCGGCAGCAGTCGCCGTCTCGTCGACCGTCGGCGTGTCGGTCGTGGACGCCGAAATCGGCTCATCGGCCGCAGCTTCGACCGGTGCAGCTTCGACCGGTGCAGCTTCGACCGGTGCTGCAGACTGTCGATCGCGGCCTTGGCGCGATCGGTCGTTCGAACGACTTCCCTTGCCGCCCGACCGGTCACTCTTCTTGCGATCTCCGCGACCGTCCTTGCGTGGAGGTCCACCGCGCAGCGGCTTGGGTTTCGGCGTTCCGGCCGGGATCTCGACGCCGAGCAGTGTGGCGATCTGCGGCAGCGCCGGTCCGAGCCGCACCGTCGTTGCCTTCAGATCGTCGGTGATGACCGCTGGAGCCGTCGTCGGCGCGACCAACGTGCGAACCGGAGAGAACGCTGCAGCTTCGAGCACGGCGATCCAGCGATCGGCCGGATCGTCGGGAGCGAGCGCTGCAGTCGCAGCCTCACCGAGACGCCGCGCCAGGTCGGGCGGGAACATCACGCCGGCCTTGGGAGGCTGTGACGACAGGCGCAGGGCCCGGATCACACGGCCGACACCGATCGCGGCGTCGATGTCGCCGAACCACAAGGTGAGCTCTTCGTCCTGCTTGCGAACCAGCGCCTTGCGCAGGTCGTCGGCGACCGCACGGGTCGACTCGTCGCGAGCGACGATCGGATCATCACTGGCCGCGACGACGCTGCGCAGGTCACGCAAGTCGAGATGTTCCATCTGCCGCTGCGCAGCTTCGGCTCGGTCGAGCCACTCCGCGACGCGGAGCTTGGGCAACATGTCCTCGGCCATCTTGACAACGGACGCTTCAGGCATCGTGGGCTGTCCTGCAGCCTCGAGTTTCGTGTTCTCCTCCTTGACGCGAGCCCGCACTGCGGACATGCCCTGGAGTGCCATCTCGGCGATCGGCCGCTGCTCTTCGGGGAGATCGGCGAGCACGGCGTTGCGGCGTGCCTTGCCCGGCCGCAGGCGCTTGGGCTTCGGACGCTGCGGCAGTTCAGGCGGCGCCTCGAAGTGTGGACGCTGGCGACGCTGGTCCGAACGGCCCTTGCCGCCCCCATCGCCATCGCGACCGCCGTCGCGGCCTCCTTGGCGACGTCCCCCGTCGCGCTTGTTGTCGCGACGTCCGCGACCGTCACGATCGTCACGGCGATCGCGCTTGGCACGTGTTTCGATGACTGCCTCGAACGGCTTCTCGCTCGGAAGCAGTTCGAGGACGTTGGCATCCTCGGCCTTCTCGCGTCCACGCACGATCGACTGGATCTCGATGCCGTCGAGCATCTGCTCGACTTCGACCTTGAGAATGTCGCCCACCGCAGATCCGGATGGCAGCAAACTGCCGTCCATCTGCCCGTTGGGCTTGCGGGCGCCAGCGGCGCGCCAGGTCCAGGAGCCGTCGGCGAGCGCGCTCGTCAGCTCGATGTCGATCCGTCGGGACATTCCGGCAACGGTACCGGGTCCGGGCAGGAGAACTTCAACGAGTCTGCGGTGACCCGCCCACCCCGGTACCGTGCCGCCGATGGCTGTCTATGCACTCGGCGAGTTCGAGCCGACGATCGACTCATCCGCGTACGTCCATCCAGATGCGGTGATCATCGGCGCAGTCACCATCGGGCCTCTGTCGTCGGTGTGGCCCGGAGCCGTGCTGCGCGGCGACGGCGGCGAGGTGAGGGTGGGTGAACGGACGAGCGTGCAGGACAACGCCGTGCTCCACACGACTCCCGAATGGCCCACAGTGGTGGGCAGTGGCTGCGTACTGGGACATCTGATCCATCTCGAGGGTTGCACCATCGAAGATGACGTGCTGATCGGCAACGCCGCCATGGTGCTGCACCGCTCGGTGATCCACAGCGGTGCCATCGTCGCGGCGAACTCGGTAGTGCTCAACGACGTCGACGTACCGACGGGTGCCCTCGCCGCCGGCTCGCCGGCGGTGATCAAGCAGGGCCGCGCCGACATCGATCTGATTCGCAACAGCGCCGACGCGTACGTCGAACGCATCGAGCAGTACCGCACGGCGCTGCGACGGCTCGACTGATGCGCTCCTTCGTCGTCACGGTGGCAGCCGACGAGGTCGATCTTGCCTCGGACGTGTTGTGGCAGCTCGGCGTGCGAGCCATCGAAGAGCGCAGCGTCGACGACCGGGTCGAGCTGTGGACGGCGGTCGGCGACGAGCGCGAGGCGACAGAGCGGGCTGCGACGGCAATGGGGGAGCGTTGGCCAACGCGCCTCGTCGAGACCATCGACGACGCCGCCGACACGTGGCGTGAGTTCGCCGGCCCGATGTGGGTCGATGACGGCCTCGTCGTGGTGCCGGCCTGGCAGCCGCACTCGTTCGGCGATGGCGTCGTCGAAATCGAGATCGAACCCGGTGGCGCATTCGGCCTCGGCGATCATCCCACGACGTTGCTGTCGCTACGCGCAGCCCGGCGGCATCTCGGAGTGGGGCGCGAGGTGCTCGACGTCGGTTGCGGTACCGGGGTGATCGCGGTGATGGCGGCCTTGATCGGTGCAAGCTGCGTCCGGGCCGTCGATGTGGCGAGCGCCGCGGTCGAGGCGACGCGTGACAACGCCGCGCGCAACGGTGTGGGCGACTACGTCGAGGTCGACACCACGCCGGCGGGCGAGCTCGACGGCACGTTTCACCTGGTCGTGGCCAACATCCTCGCCCCAACGCTGGTCGAACTCGCCGACGATCTCCGGCGACTGACCTCCCCTGATGGGCGATTGGTGATCAGCGGCATCCTGGCCGATCGCCACGACCATGTCCTGGCCGCTCTGGCTCCGATGGCCGCCGAACGAACCGACGTCGTCGACGGCTGGGCGGCGGTCACCTTGCGGCACCGCGACGTCAGACAGGAATGATCGGTTCACCATGCAGTGCGCCAAGGTCGAGCCACCGATGGTCCGGCGGAACCTCAGTGCTTTCGCCACACCGAGATGTGGGCAACGGACTCACCGGTGAACGGGGAGCGATGCCAATCGCTCCAACGGGCCTCGAGGGTCATACCTGCGATCTCGGCCATCAGGTCGAGTTCTGACGGCCAGACGTACCTGAATGTGCCCGCGACGAGTCGGACGCGATCACCGTCGACGAAGTAGTGGTGCGAGACGAGGATCTGGTCGACGAGGTCGCGGTATTCGTCGAATCCGAGGTGGTGTGCGGACACATCGAACGGCACGATCGTTTCACCCGGGGCGAGCCGGCGCAGCCGGGGTACTCCGTTTTCGACGACGAACCGTCCGCCAGGCCGGAGGTGCGCCGCAGCATTGCGGAAACAGTCCACCTGTTGGCGCTGTGAGCGCAGGTTGCCGATCGTGTTGAAGACGAGATACACGAGTGACGCGTCGGCGCACAGCCGGGTCGTCGTCATGTCGCCGACAGTCACCGGGATCCGGTCGCCTCCATCCTTCTTGCGGAGCTCAGCCAGCATCGGTTCCGACACGTCGAGCCCGAGTACCTCGACACCAGCAGCGGCGAGCGGTAGTGCGATACGGCCGGTCCCGACGGCGAACTCGATGGCCACACCACCGTCCGCCAGCTCGACGAGCGTCGCCACCGTCGGATCGACGGCGTCGCGGCCTGAGCGATCGACAACTGCAGCGTCGTAGTGAGCAGCAACCTCCGGGTCGAGGTGCTGATCTGGTGCGGCGAGGTGATCGGTCGGCTCCATGCGACATCAGCCTCCTGTCGAAGCGAGCATCCGGTCGATGTCCTCTGCGTGCGGAAGAGAGGCGACAGCGCCTGCCGAGGTCGTGGCAAGCGCCCCGGCTGCTGCTGCGTAGCGAAGAGCACTCGGCAGCTCATCGCCGGATGCGAGACGCGCCGCGAGCGCTCCGCAGAATGCATCGCCGGCGCCCGTCGTGTCGACGGGGGACACCGTGAACGCAGCCTGGTTCCACGCCCGGGAGGCTCCATCGACCACGTCCACGACATCGACCCCTGCTGCACCCAGGGTGGTGACCACGGTGCTGACGCCGCGATCGAGCAACGCGTCGAGACCACCCACGAGCTCGAGCTCGTGTTCGTTCGGGATCACGATGTCACAGACCTCGAGCAACTCGTCGGGCAGCGACCGCGCTGGTGCAGGGTTGAGGATCGTGCAGCCGCCGCGACGGCGTGCCGATCGGAACGCTGCGATCACCGTCTCGATCGGGATCTCCAGTTGAGCGATCACGACGCGGGCGTCGACGACGGCGTCGACGGGCACGAGCGCGTTCGCCCCCGGAACGACAACGATCGAGTTCTCTGCACGAGCATCGACCGTGATCAGGGCACGACCGGTCGGTATCTCGACGACCGCCAGCGACGAGACGTCGATCCCCTCGGCTTCAGCGAGTGCCCGGAGCCGGCGACCGGCGTCGTCGTCGCCGACTGCGCCGATCAACGCCACCGACGCACCAGATCGCGCGGCAGCAACCGATTGGTTGAGCCCCTTACCGCCCGCGTACTCGGCGTAGGCAGTGCCCGAGACGGTCTCGCCCGGGCCGGGCAGACGCGGGGCGGTCGCGACGAGATCGAGGTTGACGCTGCCGACGACGGCGACGTCGAACACTCAGCTCGCTCGAGCCCGAATGCCGATCGGGGCGATCAGGCGGAATCCGGCGGCGTGTCGCTCGTCCTCGGATTCACCGCCCCAGAACCCATACTCGTGATTCCGGCGGGCAAACTCGATGCAGTCGACGCGTACCGAACAGCCGGCACACACGTCCTGGGCAGCCGCTTCGCGACGCTCACGGGCCTGCGGGCGTTCCGCCGCAGTGGGGAAGAACAGATGTGTCAACCCCTTGCATGCTCCGTGACGCATCCAGTCGTCGTCGGTTGCAATGCGGTCGAGTTCGATGGCCGACATGTACTCACACCCCCGTGTGGAGAGCCCCTGCCCGAAGCCGATCGACCCCGAGCGATGGGCAGAATAAGTCGAATCGACCGCCGAGTCAATTGTATCGAGCAACGAATTTCGAGAACCTTGCTCAGCCGCCGACCAACAGCTCGACACCCTGGGCGAACGTCGTGACGTCATCGATCGTGGTGTCCCACGCAGTCATCCAACGCACCTGGTGGCGGCTCAGGTCCCAGTCCCAGAAGAAGCACCAGTCGCGCAGTGGGCCGATCACGTCGGGGGAGAGGCAGGGAAAGAGGCTGTTGACCGCCGGGACGCCGGACAGCTCGACGCCCTCGATGCCGTGGGTCAGCCGGTGGAGCTCGACGGCCATTGCATTGGCATGCAGAGCGAGGTCGATCCAGAGGTCGTCGTGCAGGATCGCGTTGAACTGCGCCGCCAGAAACCGCATCTTCGACGGCAGCTGCGTGACCTGTTTGCGGACGTACTTCGAGCCGATCGCTGCCTCGGGCGAGAGGAACACAACCGCTTCCGCTCCCAGGAGACCGTTCTTCGTTCCACCGAAGCTCACCGCATCGACCCCGGCTTCGATCGTCATCGCCCGCAACACGGCGCGAGTACCGCCGAGTGCCGCTGTGGCGTTCGCGATGCGAGCGCCGTCGAGGTGAACGAGCATGCCGAGCGCATGCGCCTGATCGCACAGCGCAGCAATCTCGTCAGCGCTGTACAGCGTGCCGAGTTCGGTTGCCTGCGTGATCGACACCACGCCAGGCTGCGCATGGTGCTGAACGCCTTGAACTTGTGCCAGTTCGGCGAGTTGCTCCGGGACCAGCTTGGCGCCGGGGGAGGGCAGGTCGATGAGTTTCGTTGCAAGCGTCCGCTCCGGGGCACCGGTCTCGTCCACCGCGATGTGAGCCCAGTCGGTGCACACGACGGCATGGTTCGGTCCGGGAAGCGACCCGAGCAACGTGGCCAGGGCGACGATGTTGGCTCCAGTGCCGTTGAACGTCAGCCGTGTCGTGACATCCGCGCCGAACAGGTCGCGAAATCGCGCGGCGCACTCTCGTGTGTGGTCGTCGTCGCCGTAGGCGAGTGCAGACGCTCCATTGGCAGCGAGCAGTGCGTCGAGCACCGCGGGGTGGGCGCCGGCGGCGTTGTCGCTGGCGAAGGCGCGGGCGGGTGGTGGCGGAAGTGTCGTCACACCGGGAGTCTCCCAGCCAGATCGCCGTCTCGCACCGACGACATCGGTACAATAACGTCATGACGCAATCAGCGATGGGGAATGGCAGCGGAGGATCGGCGACCGTTCACTGCCGCTGGTGCCGACGGGCACTGCCCGAGCGATCGGGCCCTGGACGGCCACGGGAGTTCTGTTCGGGTCGATGCCGTCAATGGGACTGGGTGGCTCGACATCGAGCGGCCGAGCTGGAGCTCAGCGAGAACGAACTGGTCGTCGCTCGATCCGAACTCGACGCGCTCCACGACGAGCTCTACGTGCTGGCGTGCGCAGTCGACGACGTCGAACGTGACCTCGGCGACCGGGCAACGCCCACCGCACGAGAGCTCGCCGATGCGCTGGCGTGGATCCTCGAGGCCGCCCGGCCCTTGCGAAACAGGGAAATCGGTGCCGCGTGAGCGATCACCGTTTCGCCTCGTCGTACCCACCTCGCCCATAATCTTCGTTATGTCATATCAGGGTGCGACCATGGACGAGGTCAGTTGCAGCCGTCAGAATGGCCCCTCCCCTCGACACGGCCACTACCTGGGGCCTTGAGGTCGCCGAGATCTCCGGTCGACGTGCAGGGATCTTGACGTCACGTTGAGATTTGCCAAGCGGCTTGAGGTCCAAACCGGGCGGACCGACAACTCCACAGTGCAGGGAGCTTCTCCGTCCATGATGAACGCCACACGTCCCCACCACCGTGCGCGGCTCGCCGTTCGCGGCGTCTGTGTTGCGACGATCGCCGGACTGACCCTCGCCACCGTTCCTTCGGTGGCCACGGCGTCTCCGACGACGATGCAGGCCCCGCTGCTCGCCCAGGCCGTCGTCGGCTTGGCCCAGGGTGCGACCGGTGCTGACGTGGTCGCGCTCCAGAAGTCGTTGATCGCCGCCGGCGTCACCGTTCCTGGCGGTGCCGACGGTGTGTTCGGGCCGGCCACCAAGTCGGCGCTCACCGCCTATCAGTCGCGCTCCGGCATTGCGACCACTGGCACCGTCGACAACGCCACGGCGACCTCGCTCGGACTGATCGGAGCCGCACCGGCAGCTGCGGCGACCGGTGGACTCAGCGTGGGCGCGAAGGGCGACGCCGTCAAGGCGTTGCAGACTGCACTGATGGCCTCCGGCGTGTTCGTGCCCGGCGGGGCCGACGGCGTGTTCGGCCCGGCGACCAAGACAGCCGTGTCGAACTTCCAGCGCTGGAATGGATTGCCGGTCACCGGCCAGGTCGACGCGGCAACGTCGTCGAAACTCAAGCTCGGCAGCGCTCCGAGCACGCCCGCCGCACCGGCGGGCGTCTCCAAGCCGGCAGCGACCACCACGCCAGTGACCACCGCCTTCGTCGGCATGAAGACCGGCGCTCGTGGCGACAACGTCAAAGTGCTCCAGCGTGCGCTGATTGCCGCAGGCATCAGCGTCCGCGGCGGCGCCGACGGCGTGTTCGGCCCGATGACGGCAGCCGCGCTGACCAGCTACCAGCAAGCGAACGGCCTCACAGCAAATGGTGTGGTCGACGCAGCAGTGGTTGCCAAACTGGCGCTCGTCGTCGGGGCCCCGACGCCAGCGCCCTCACCAGCGCCCACCCCGGCCCCGCCGGTCGGTGCGTCGCACGTCGGCCTCAAGGTCGGTTCGAACGGGCAACTCGTCAAGGACCTTCAACGAGCACTGATGCAGTCCGGGTTGACGCTGCGCGGTGGTGCCGACGGCGTGTTCGGCAACATGACGAAGAGCACCTTGATGCAGTTCCAGAAGGCACAGGGGCGGGCGCAGACCGGGGTCGTCACGGCCGCTGACGCATCGGTCCTTTCGCTCGGAACCACCGCCGCTCCTCAGGGCGTGAGCAACCAAGCCGGCTTCGCCGTGTATGGCGAACGCGGCGCCCGCGTCACCGCGCTCCAGCAGTCGTTGATCAAGGCGGGCGTCAGCTTCGCCGGTGGCGCCGACGGCGTCTTCGGTGCTGCGACCGCCGGAGCGATCCTTGCGTTCCAGCGACGCGAGGGTCTACCGGCAACCGGAAAGATCGATCAGGCAACCGCAACCCGGCTCGGCACCGCGGCCGCGCCCGCTCCCGCTCCCCCGTCGACGGCTGGTATCTCCATCGACGTGTTCCCGGTGCAAGGGAAGTGCTGGTTCGGCGACACCTGGCAGGCCCCTCGCGGCGGTGGCCGCCTGCACGAGGGCGTGGACGTCATCGCTGCTCGCGGCAAGCTCTTGTATGCCGTGGTCTCGGGCACGATTTCCAAGGTGTACAACGACACGCCCGGTGCGCTCGCCGGTAACGGAGTGAGGGTCGCACAGGACAACGGGACCTACTTCACGTATTTGCACATGGACACGTTCGGCCCGGGCATCGTTCTCGGCGCGAAGGTCGTCGCCGGCCAGGTGATCGGCACCGTCGGCAGCACCGGCAGCTCTGCCACCCCGCATCTCCACTTCGAGGTCCACCCAGGTGGCGGTGCGGCCGTGAATCCGTACCCGGTGATCAAGCCGATCGACGCCTGCAACGTCACGGCTCCACGCGCCTGAATCGGACGTCCGCCGCACCGGTCGCGCAATGCAGCGCTGGCCGGCCGTTGAGGGCTACGATCGAGGCACAACTGAATTGCCGTTCCACCCGAGCGGGAGAGTCATCGTCAGATGACGCCGAAGGAGCAACTTCCCCGGAATCTCTCAGGCCCACGGACCGCCCGGGCGAGGCACGCTGGAAAGCGCCACCAGGTGTCGAGTCGCCCTGACTCGTGACGACACCGGGAGGTCACCGACGGGGAAAGCCCGGGTTCGCCCGGTCGAAACTCTCAGGTATCGATGACAGCCGGGGAAGTCCGATCCACCACAGGAGGCTTCCGCGTGTCCGATCCCACTCCCCCACGTCCGTTGCGCACGCTCATCGAGCCCGATGAATTCTCGCGTCGACACATCGGGCCGACGCCCGACGACGTCTCCGACATGCTGCGCGTCATCGGCGTCGAATCGGTGGAGCAACTGCTCGCCGAGACGATGCCGGGCACCATTCGCGCCGAGGCGGCGCTCGGACTTCCGGACGCCGTGTCCGAGGCCGACGCCCTCGAACGCCTTCGCAGGATCGCGGGCCGGAACCGACGGGTGACCAGCCTGATCGGCATGGGGTACACGAACACGATCACCCCTCCGGTGATCGCCCGCAACGTGCTCGAGAATCCGGCGTGGTACACCGCCTACACGCCATACCAGCCCGAGATCAGCCAGGGCCGCCTCGAAGCGTTGCTGAACTTCCAGACGCTGATCACCGAGCTGACCGGGCTCGACGTCACCAACGCATCACTCCTCGACGAGGCAACCGCGGCTGCGGAAGCCATGACGATGGCGCGACGGCAGTCCAAGTCGAAGTCCAACCGGTTCGTCGTCCATCACGACACCCATCCGCAGACGATCGCCGTGCTGCGTACGCGGGCCGAGCCCGTCGGCATCGACCTCGTTGTGGGCGAGGTCGACCTGATCGGGTCGGGCGACGGGCTGTTCGGCGCGTTGTTCAGCCTTCCGACATCATCCGGCGCTGTCGAAGACTGGTCGCAGGCGATCGCCGACGTTCACGAACTCGGCGGCATCGCCGTGGTGGCGACCGATCTCCTCGCGTGTCTGTTGACGGTGCCGCCCGGTCAGGTCGGCGCGGACATCGCCATCGGCTCGGCGCAGCGATTCGGTGTGCCGATGGGCTTCGGCGGCCCCCACGCCGGGTTCCTTGCGGCGCACGAACGGGCGGCGCGCTCGATGCCCGGACGCATCGTCGGAGTGAGCGTCGATACCGAGGGACGGCCGGCGTTGCGACTTGCATTGCAGACCCGCGAGCAGCACATCCGGCGCGAGAAGGCGACCTCGAACATCTGCACTGCGCAGGTGCTGCTGGCCAACATCGCTGGGCTGTATGCGGCGTGGCACGGACGTGACGGGCTGACCCGCATCGCCGAACGCGTGCAACGGCTGACATCGATCGCCGCGGCCGGCCTGCAAGCCGGCGGGCTCGGACTCGGCAACGACACCTGGTTCGACACGCTCACGGTCACCGTGCCGTCCGCTGACGAGGCGCTGCCCGCTGCGCTCGCGGCCGGCTTCAACATTCGTCGGGTGGGCGACACCGCGATCGGCATCACGTTCGATGAGACCACGACGCCGCAGCACGTGCACGACATCGTCGTCGCGCTTGGCGGCCGACCGATCAGTTCGGACGAGTTCGACGATGTCGCTGACGGTTTGGCCGCAACCGTGCGGCGCGTCGACGAGTTCCTCACACAGTCGGTGTTCGAGCGATACCACAGCGAGCACGAGATGTTGCGCTACCTGCGTCGTCTCAGCGATCGCGACCTGGCACTCGACCGCACGATGATCCCGCTCGGTTCGTGCACGATGAAGCTCAATGCCACCTCGGAGATGGTGCCGATCACCTGGCCCGAATTCAGCGACATCCACCCCTTCGCGCCAGTCGACCAAGCGGCGGGGTACCTCGAGTTGATTCACGACCTCGAGGAACGACTGGCCACGATCACCGGCTACGACGCGGTCAGCTTGCAGCCGAACGCCGGCAGCCAGGGCGAGTACGCCGGCCTCCTGGCCATCCGGGCGTACCACCGCTCACGTGGCGATGGCGATCGAACGGTGTGCCTCATCCCGTCGAGCGCGCACGGCACGAACGCTGCGAGCGCCGTGATGGCGGGGATGGACGTCGTCGTGGTGGCCTGTGACGACCGGGGCAACATCGATCTCGGCGATGTCCGCACGAAGATCGACCAGGTCGGCGACCGGCTCGCCGCGATCATGATCACGTACCCGTCCACTCACGGGGTCTTCGAGTCCAGCGTGGTCGAGCTGTGCCGCCTCGTGCATGACGCCGGAGGTCAGGTGTATGTCGACGGCGCCAATCTCAACGCGTTGGTCGGCCATGCACGGCCCGGAGAGTTCGGTGCCGACGTGAGCCACCTGAACCTCCACAAGACGTTCTGCATCCCGCATGGCGGCGGGGGTCCCGGCGTTGGCCCCATCGGGGTCGGCAGCCACCTCGCCCCGTTCCTTCCGGGCCACCCGTTGCGCGACGACCAGCCGGTAGGAGCGGTGTCGGCTGCACCGTACGGCTCGGCCGGCATCTTGCCGATCCCCTGGATGTACATCGAGATGATGGGCGCTGCAGGACTCACCGAAGCGACCAGCGTGGCCATCGTCGCCGCCAACTACATCGCCGAGCGGCTCGATGCCCACTTCCCCGTCCTCTACCGAGGCGAACACGGCCGAGTCGCCCACGAGTGCATCCTCGACCTGCGTGAGATCACCAAGACCACCGGAGTCACGGTGGACGATGTCGCCAAGCGCCTGATGGACTTCGGCTTTCATGCACCGACGATGAGCTTCCCCGTCGCAGGCACTCTGATGGTCGAGCCGACCGAGAGCGAGAGTGTGCGAGAGCTCGACAGGTTCTGCGATGCGATGGTCGCCATCCGAGGCGAGATCGACCGCGTCGTGCAAGGCGAGTGGCCGCTGGACGACAGCCCGCTGCGCCATGCACCGCACACCGCCGAGGATCTGCTCGGCGACTGGGACCGTCCGTACCCTCGCGAACTTGGTGCCTTCCCCGTTGTCGGACTGCGGGCGCAGAAGTACTTCCCCGCTGTCTCGCGGATCGACGGCGCACAGGGCGACCGTCATCTCGTCTGCTCCTGCGAGCCCCTCGAGGCCTACGTCACTGCACTAGCGTGACCGCGATGCCGGACGCACGCCCCGACCCGTTGGCCGATCTGTTCACGCTCTTCGCCACACCGCTGTCGGGAACCGTGCGCTCGATCGAACAGTTCCGCAAGGGGGTCGACGAGTTCTTGAAGGGCGTCGAGAACTTCAACCGGACAATGGAGAACCTGAACGAGACCACCGAGCGAATCAACTCGTTGCTCGTCGATGTCGAGGAGCCGATCCGGGCGGCGATTCCGCAGGTCACGCGCACCGTCAAGGCCGCCGACGAGATGATGCAGGTCGTGAGTGGGCCTGCCATGGCAGTTGCCCCCGGGCTCAACCGTCTCGCCGAGACGCTCTCCACCCCGGCGTTCGCCCAACTCCCCAATCAGATCGGCGCCTTCTCCGACGTGCTCGGCGAGGTGTCGAAGCGGCTCGCTCCCCTGACACAGTTGGCCGAGTCCGCGGGCGGGCTGTTCGGCGGATTCCGCATCCCGGGTGGACGGCCACCGTCGGCGCCCTCGGCTCCTCCGACCGCGGTCGCACCAGAGCCGGAGCGTCAACCCGCAGCCATCCGGACCGTGACCGCCCGGCCCGCGACGAAGGCACCCGCGAGACGAGCGACAGCCAAAAAGACCAGCGCAAAGAAGACCACGGCAAAGAAGGCGACAGCCAAGAAGACCACGGCAAAGAAGGCGACAGCAAAGAAGGCGACAGCAAAGAAGGCGACAGCAAAGAAGGCCGCTACCAGCGGCTGAACTTCAGCGGCGCACGAAGGGTGTCGATGCCACTCGGCCGGGCAGACCCTTGCCGCGGACATCGACCATCACGGCCGCTCCCTCCGGCGTGTCGGGCGGCACGAACCCCAGTGCGATCCCATGGCCGAGCACCGGTGAGAAATTGCCGCTCGTCACCTCGCCGACCACCGACCCGCCGATCGAGATCGCGCACCCGGCTCGGGCTGGTCGCCGGCCCTCGGTGACGATGCCCACCAGGCGCCGCCCGATGCCACGATCGCGTTCCGCGATTGCCGGCTCGCGCCCGATGAAGCTCGGCTTGTTCCAGCTCACCACCCAGCCCAAACCGGCCTGCAGCGAGGTGATCCCGGGACCGAGTTCGTGGCCGTGCAACGGGAGAGCGCTCTCGAGGCGCAACGTGTCGCGCGCTCCCAGCCCAGCCGGCGGGACGCCCGCGTCGGCGAGGGCGCCCCACAGGGAAGGGGCCGCGTCGACCGGAATGGCGATCTCGATGCCGTCCTCACCCGTGTAGCCCGTCCCAGCGACCGTGCACGGAACGCCGTTCCAGTCGACGGCAGACACGCGGAATCGCCCGACGGCGCCCGCTTCGGGCGACACGGTTGACACCAGTGCCTTGGCGTCGGGTCCCTGAACTGCAATGACCGCCCGGTCAGCGGTGATGTCCGTTCCGCCGATCGCGGCGCGGACTCCCTCCGTGTTGGACGCGTTCGGCATCACATCGAACGCCGCCGGGTCGTCAGGACGCCACCAGACGATGATGTCGTCGACGACCGACGCGTCGGCAGCGTCCAACAGGTGGGTGTATTGCGCTCGACCGGGCTCGATCTTGGCCAGGTCGTTGGTGAGTGTCGCCTGGAGCCGTTCGTACGCGTCAGGTCCCTCGACGCGGACCGTGCCGAGGTGCGACACATCGAACATCACTGCGCGATTGCGGCAGGCAAGGTGCTCCTCGATGGTGCCCGACGGATACGCGATCGGCATCTCCCAGCCACCGAATTCGACCATCGTTGCGCCGATGGCTCGGTGCTCGGCGTCGAGAGGCGACCGCTGCAGTGTCATCCGGTTCGACGATGGGTGTCGATCTCGATCGCATCGGTCGCCGTCGGAGCCAGATCGGCCTCGAGTTCTTCACGCACGCCGCCGAGCGACAGCACGTTGAGCACCCCCTGGCCGTTCTTCAGCACGTCGACGAGTTGGTCGCCGTCGCAGAGCATGACGCTGCCGCCGTCGATGACGATGTGTGCCGCTGCAATGTCGGTGGTGACGTGCTGGCGCAGATACTCGAACACCTTGCGGACCTGTTCGAGCTTGATGCCGGCGTCGAGCAGCTTCTTGATCGCCTTCAACTCGAGCAGATCGTTGTACGAATACGAGCGACGGCTCCCGCTCCCCGTTGCGTCGCTGAGCGATGGACGGATGAGGTCGGTACGCGCCCAGTAGTCGAGCTGGCGATACGAGATGCCGACCACCTTGGCCGTCGCGGTGCCGCTGTAGCCGAGCTCGACGGCAGCGGTGTCATCTGAAGTGTTCTGCACGGAAGTCCTCCGGTTCGGCTTGCCCAACATCTGCGAAGGTGTTCCAAGCAACGCACGATCGCTCACATCGACGTAACTACGGCGCTGTGAGCCTCTCACCCTACGGAGTGCACGGCGCCACGTCAACAATCGGTAATGTCTGGTCACCAGCCACCAAGGAGGCAACGTGAAGCACGACGACCGGGTCACCGACGCATTGGCCAATGTCAGCCTCTTCGGCGGCCTCGACAAGGCGGCGCTCAGGCGCATTGCCGCGCAGACCAACACGTTCACCTTCCGCTCTGGCGAATCGGTGATCGATGCCGATTCCTCGGGCCGTTTCGGACGGTTGTACGTCGTGGTCAGCGGCACTGCCGAAGCGCTGATCGGCGACGACGTCGTGGCGAAATTCGGCACCGGCGACTACTTCGGCGAGATGAGCGTGCTCGACGGCAGCCCACGCTCGGCGAGTGTCGTTGCGACGTCCGATCTCGAGACCTACGGGTTGGCTTCGTGGAACATGCGCTCACTCCTGCGCGAAGAGCCCGACATCGCCCTCCACATCATCCAGACGCTGGCCGGACGTCTTCGGGCTCAGAATCTGACGCGATACGAGTGAACGACCTGCGGGCGCGCGACTGAAAGTCTTCGGGGCTGTGCCTTGGGTTGTTCCTGCGTCACTCCCCTGGCGAACCGGGCCCGCTCCGCCAGACAGGAGCCGCGCTCGATCGTGCCCTTGTGAGTCAGGGCAATCCCAGTGCCTCGCACGCAGCGATCATCTGTGCATCGAGATCACCCGGGTTGCCGCACGAAATCCCCGTCCCCGAGGTCAGGTACTCCCACGTCCCGCCACGATCTTCGAGGAAGACTTGTTCGTCTTCGAAGCACTGCGGGGTGTCGGGATCGCAGGTGCTCTGATCTGCGATGGCGAATACTCGGGCATAGGCGTTCTGACAATCGGCAACGTCGACGTCAACGATGTTCCACATGTCGTTCTCCGGAAACAGTGCAGCCACGACCGGCCGAATCGCATCGGTCGCACATGCCGCCGTGGCGACCTCGACTGTGGCCGTGGTCGCGAGGTCGGCCTCCGAGGGCGCCGGAGTCGCTGACTGGACCTCCTGGTCGTTCGCCTCGCTGGTGACAGTGGCCTCCGAATTGCTTCCCGACTGTGTCGAGTCATCACCGCATGAGATCAACGCCAGCGCAAGCGCAAGGCAGACGGTAAGGGACGAGTGCGGCTTCATGGCAACCGATTCTCGGCTGATCCCTTCGTTGACGCCAGAGTCCAATGTCCGCTGGTCTACCGGCAGCATGGGTGATCGCCGGCCAGGGACAACCTCCCCGGGACGTCGGAGCCCAATTGACCCGCGACATGATCACGGGTCTGCTTCGACCCAAGAGGTGTCCGGTTGAGGAACTCTATTGAGTCGGCGCTCGTCCACCGGCACCAGGCCGTTCGAGAGGTCGGGACCGTCCGTTCACCGTTCCCCATCGGTCTCGTTGCGACCAGCGATTACGCGGTGCTGAGGATGGGCCGATGCTGACCGGAGGGCGTGGTACCGTCAACCCGCTGGTTCAGCACCGGGTGGTGGGAGCCGGCTGACTGGAATTGAGGCTTCATGTCCAAGGTCGCCACACCAAAATGACGTTGACCTGGTCTCACGCCGTCCTCAACGTCCGCGACCTGGGCACGATGCTCGACTTCTACACCACCGTTCTTGGCTTTGAAGTCACCGATCGCGGGCAGATCCGCAATGGAGTCGAGATCGTGTTCCTGAGCCAGGACCCGCACGAACACCACCAACTCGCGATGGTGAACTCTCGAGCCGATGACGAGCGGCCGAACTCGCTGAATCACCTGGCGTTTCGGACCCTGGCCTTCCAGGACGTCAAGGATCTCCACGGGAAACTCCAAGCCATCGACGGCATCAACGTCGGCCCGCTGTCGCACGGCAACACGTTGTCGATCTACTTCAACGACCCGGAGGGAAACGGCATCGAGGTGTTCTGGGACACGCCCTGGCACGTCTCACAGCCTCAGGGCGCGCCCTGGGATCTGTCAATGGACCAGGAGCAGGCGCTCGAGTGGGTCACCGAGAACTTCAGCCATGAGCCCACCTTCGAACTGCGCGACGCCTCCCACGTTTCTCGCCAACAAACGGCAGAGTCAGCTCGGTGCATCGAGCTACGCCATAACCGGGCTCCCTGAATGCGGTCGAGCGCAACGTGACCGGCTTGGCTACCGATTCGTGTTGACCCGGCGCGCGGTGGCCCGACCCCTTGGGGAGGAGAATCAGGGCATCTTGACGAGCACCATTTCTTCGACTGATCCATCGACGAACAATCCGTCCGCACCCGCCTGAGCGATCATGCCCTGGTAGTCGGCATCGCCGTTCATCGCCTGTCGCGCTGCGTCGAGTTCCACGGCGGTGTCAGAACCTGCGAACCAGTACACCTGGAACATGTTCCCAGCGGCGGTGGTCGCCACGGTGCCGGTTTGTCCCGAGACCTTCGTGGCGCGGTCCACCGCAGCCCACGACCACGCGATGGATTGAGCGAGGTCGCTGCCGCCGATGGTCGCTCGCGTGACGGTCGTGAACTGCCTCGGCTCGGCGGGCTCGCCCGTCATGTGGATCACCTCCGCCAGATACGTGTCGGCCGGATGCGCCAGTACCCCGCCCGCTTCGGACGCCAGACCTGCCCACGCCTCCGAGCCGATCAACTTCGTCTGGGTCGCGACCATGTCGGTGAAGCGGTCGGCACGAGTGCTGATCAATTGGGTGCCGAACGGACGCCCGGCGAGCGCAGCCCAGGACCACCACTGCTTTCCTGTCTCGCTGGACAGAATGTCACGCATTCTGGTCACCAAGGGACCGAGATCGGCACTTCTTCCGGGTGCAGCCGTCAGCTCTGCAGATTGAGTGAATATGTCAGGTTCCCCTCCTCGAGAGGGCACCGAATGCGCCCCCGCTCCCCGATTGTCCCACAGTCCAGGGCCGGCGACGGCCGGGCCTTGTGACACGGTCTCGCAGCGAGGTTCCCGCTCCCAGACACCTCTGCGTTGGCTGGGCTCAGTATCCGATGTCTTGATGGCCAGGGGCAATGAGGCCGCTCTCGTAGGCGAACACGACTGCTTGGGCGCGGTCTCGGAGTCCGAGTTTCGTCAGGATGCTGGAGACATGGCTCTTGACCGTGGCAGCCCCGATGAAGAGCACTTCGGAGATCTCGGCGTTGCTGGCACCGGCGGCGAGTTGGGTGAGGACTTCGCGTTCGCGGTCGGTGAGCGTGTCGAGCCGTCGGCTGTTGGCGGTGTCGGCGGCAAGCGTCTGGGCGAAACGCCCGATGAGGCGCCGGGTGATGGTCGGGTCGAGCAGCGCTCCTCCGCCGGCGACGGTGCGCACAGCAGGAGCGAGTTCCTCCGGTGGGATGTCCTTGAGCACGAAGCCGCTGGCACCGGCCTGGAGCGCCCGATAGACGTACTCGTCGGGGTCGAAGGTGGTCAGGATGATGACCTTGAGGGGCCAGTCGGACTGTTCGAGGATGGCTGCGGTGGCCGTCAGGCCATCCATTTCCGGCATACGGATGTCCATCAACACGACGTCGGGTCGGTGTTGGCGGACGGCGTCGATGGCCTCGAGACCGTTGCCCGCTTCGGCTACGACATCGATGTCGGGCTGGTGCTCGAGAACCATCGCAAAGCCACGACGCACGAGGGCCTGGTCATCGACGACGGCGACGCGGATGGTCATGTCCTCTCCGTTTCGATCGGGATGTGGGCGTTGACTCGGAAACGACTGGGCGGCAGGGGCTCGGCGGTCAAGGTGCCACCGAGCAGCGCGGCGCGTTCGCGCATGCCGGCGATGCCGAATCCGGACGCAGGGAGTCCGGGCGCAGCCTCGCAGTGACCAGACGGGTTGATGGTGTTGACGATGTCGATGACGAGCCCGACATCGTCGAGGCCGACCGTGAGATGAACGGCGGGATCGGGTCCAGCATGCTTGATCACGTTGGTGAGTGATTCCTGGACGATGCGGTAGGCGGAAAGGTCGACGGCGGCGGAGAGCCCGGCGGGGACCGGTGTCATCGTGAGCGAGACGTCGGCACCGGTGTGGGACAGTTCATCGGCCAGGGTGGGGATGCCGGCGAGTCCTGGTTGAGGGCCGAGGTCGTCACCGTCCGAGGTGTCGAGGCGCAAGACACCCAGCAGATGGCGGAGCTCACCGAGAGCCTGACGGCCAGCTCGTTCGACGTCGCCCATTGCGTCGACGGCGGCGTCGAGATCGTCGCGGGCGATGGTCTTGGCCGCGCCGGCTTGGACGGTCATCATCGAAACCTGGTGGGCGACCACATCGTGGAGCTCGCGGGCGATGCGGGACCGTTCGTCGGCGACGGCTTGACGGGCGCGAGCGAGTTGATCTGCCTCCAACCGCTCGGCGCGCTCCTGGAGGAGCGCCACGTAGTCGCCACGGTTGCGGAGGCGGCGACCCAGGTACCACGGGAGCACACCCAGGAGGATGGCAGGGGCGATGTCGATGCGTTGGTTGGTGTCGACGATGGTGTCGAGCACGCTCACGATGATCACTGCGGCGACCGCAGCGAGGCTGTAGCGGTGATCGGCGGTGTACCGGCCGACGGAATACACCGCGACAACCAGGGCGAGGTCCTGGCCGTCGCCGTAGCCGGCGATCGCCCACACGATCATGACCACCATCACCAGCGTCGCCACGGCGACTGGATACCGCCGCCTCCAGATCAGAGCAACCGCCGCGCCCGCCAGCAGGACGACCGCACCGGCCGGTCGATCGCCGATCGAGTCGATCGTGACGTTCTCGCCGTCGCCGACTGCGCTTGCCGCTACGGCCACCAACGATGCGGCGAACACCACGAGGGCGAGCGCTGCGTCGGTCGTGCGGGGCCAGCGGGTGAACGGCCCGCGAGCGATGTGTGGTTCGCCGAAATCGAACCATCTCAACGGGGTACGTCGAGGACGAGTTGCCGGCGAGCTGACCTCGCGCTGTTGACTGACGGCGTGCATGGCTACGAATCACAGTAGACCTGGGTTCGAGGGTCGTGGACCGCCTGTAGACGGGCACGGGTCTCCATCGCACGGAGGAGAGCTCGGCTGTCGCAGACTCGATCCAGTCGCTCTGACTGCGTCGAATTCAGTCGACGTCCCGGCGTTGAACGGCGATCAGGCCAGCAGCAGCGGGAACGACCGCCCACGCCGCGATCGCAGCGACGGCTGCGACCTGACCGACCTCGGTGCCCACGCCGGACACGACGTTGGCGAGGATGCTGGGCATCCATGATGCGGTGCCGCTGGCGAGTTGCACCACGAGTGGCGGTGCAATCAGCAGGACGAGCACAACTCCGGTGACCGCGCCGCCGACATTGCGCACGAGCGTCCCGATTCCAGCGCCGAGGACCGCCCCGGCGGCTCCAGCGAGCGTCGAGGCAGCGAGCACGCGCGTCAGATTGCCGGTCGAGACAAGGAAGCCGTAGTCGGTGGCCGGCAGGGCCAAGGCGACGGCGATGGCGGTGAGTCCGGCGCCGACGAGTCCGAGGACCCCACCGCCCAGACCGATTGCACCGAACTGGGCGAGTACTGCTCGATGTCGGCGAGGTTCGGCGAGAAAGGTGGGAACGACGGTGTGGTGTCCGTATTCGCGGGCGGCGGCGATGGCACCGAATAGCCCGGCGATGGCAAGGGCGTTGGCGGCGAACGCGATGAGGGACTGCTGGTCGGCTTCGGTGGCGATGAACGCCTTGCTGCCGTCGAAGTCGGTCCCGGCGATCACTGCGAATGCATTGATGCCGGCCAACACGGCGAGCACGGCGACGAATGCCCAGGGCATCTTGGTCGAGGTGAGCTTGCGGAGCTCGGATCGGATGAGTCGGATGCTGTTCATGACGGTGTGACCTCCTGGTCGACAGATTGGGTCGTGGTCCAGCTGAGGAAGAGCTCTTCGAGCGATCCCGCACGGGGTGACAGTTCATGGAGCGCAACTCCGGCGGCGAAGGCCCGGTCACCGGTCTCGTCGATCGGCATGTTCCGAACGATGAGGCTGTCGGGCCCGTGGACCTCGGTGGCGGCGCCGGCCTGATCGAGCACGGCGGCGAGTCGACCTGCGTCGACGGTTCGCACCTGGGATGCGGCCTGTTGGAGTTCGGCCAGCGCCCCCTGTACGACGAGCCGGCCCTTGTTGATGACGATGACGTCGTCGGCGAGGTGCTCGACTTCGTCGAGGAGGTGGCTCGACACGAACACGGTGCCACCAGCGGCCGCTTGGGCTCGGAGGCGATCGCGAAGCGTCCGGATGCCTTCGGGGTCGAGGCCGTTGCCGGGCTCGTCGAGGATCAGGACCGGAGGTTCGCCGAGGAGCGCAGCGGCGAGACCGAGACGTTGCCGCATCCCGAGCGAATAGGCGCCTGCGTTGCGGCGAGCGGCGTCGGTCAGGCCGACTTCGGCGAGGACGTCGTCGACTCGGTGACGGGGGATGCCGGTGGCGTCGGCCAGAATTCGGAGGTGGTTGCGGCCGCTGCGGCCGGGGTGGAAGGCGTCGGACTCGATCATGGCGCCGACGGTGCGGGCCGGATCCGCGAGGTCCCGATAGCGCTGGCCGGCGATCGTTGCCCGCCCGCCGTTGGCTCTGGCGAGATCGAGCATCATCTTCATCGTGGTGGACTTGCCGGAGCCGTTGGGGCCGAGGAATCCAGTGACTCTGCCTGGCTCGACAGTGAAGCTGAGGTCGTCGACGACGGTGTGATCGCCGTACCGCTTCGTGAGACGTTCGACGATGACCGGGTGGTCAGTTGCAGGGTGGTCAGTTGCTGGCGTCATGAGTGTGGTTCCTTGTCGCGGGCAGATCCGGTGGGGTGAAGCTGTTGGTGGATGCTCGAAGCCCCGGCCTCGTAGCGCTCCATGCGGTGGGCGAGGCATCTGGCGGCGATGTTGGGGCTGGATTCGGGATCTCGGTGGTCGTCATTCGCTCGTTCTCCTCGTCGGTACTCCACAAGTACCAGGCTTCGGAGGGGTCAGGCATCGGGCTCCAAGCGGATCATTCGCTCCACCTCGAGGTGGAGCGAATGATCGTTGCGGTCCAACGCGAGCGTCCGTGATTCGTCGTGAACCTTCTCGTGACACGTTGAGTGCCCTATCTAGTGCCGCGTCAGGCAACGTTTGCGG
>DATLBC010000017.1:0-13657 GCA_035527095.1 Ilumatobacteraceae bacterium
GGTGCGGGGAACTCGACCGCTGCACCGTCGTGGGTGAGTTCGGCTGCGCGATCAACGACCTCGCGGACCTGCTTGTCGAGTTCGTCGACGCCTGCGAGTCCGCCGCCGGACACGGCCTGGTAGGTCGACACGATCAGGCGGGTGAGGCCGGCTTCCTCGTGGAGCGGCTTCATGACCGGCATGAACGCCATCGTCGTGCAGTTCGGGTTGGCGATGATGCCCTTCGGGGGACTGGCGGCGAGGTGACCGTTGACCTCGGCCACGATCAGGGGCACGTCCGGATCCATCCGGAACGCGGAGGAGTTGTCGATCACGATCGCACCGGCGTCGGCGAACTTCGCGGCGAACGCCCGCGAGGAGGTGGCACCGGCCGAGAACAGGGCGATGTCGAGCCCGCTGGGGTCGGCGGTTTCGGCGTCCTCGACCACGATGTCGGCGCCCTTCCACGGCAGGGTGGTCCCCGCCGAGCGGGACGATGCGAAGTACCGCATCTCGCTGACCGGGAAGTTGCGTTCGTCGAGCAGCCGGCGCATGACGCTGCCGACCTGACCCGTTGCTCCGACGATACCGACGCGAAGTGCTCCAGACATGCTGGAAACGATAACGGCGCTGTGGCTCGGGCCCGCGGCGGTTTTCGCACCTGCTGGTCGGTTCGGCGGTTGCTCTGGCACACTCCTGGGATGCGTCGTCGACCCCAATTGGTGCCGTGGAAGGCCGCGGGCCAGACGAGTGAACGTCAGGTGAGTGGCGACGATGTCGTGCGCACCACCGGATGGGTGTTCAACAACGAGACCGGGAGCCAGCTCACGCTCGAGCAGTTCGTGGCGACCGGTGACTCGGAGGTCCCGGCGTACCTGACCGTGTTCGGGTTGAGGGCCCCTGACGCCGAAGGCCGTACACCCGACCAGAAGTCGATCGTCGAGATCGGATCGGGGATCGGTCGGATGACGTGCGCGTTCACGCGTGAGTACGCATCGGTGACCGCCTGCGACCTCGATGCGGGCTTCCTCGAACGGTGCATCGAGACGGTCGGCCAGTTCGGCAAGGTCGACCGACTGCGCACCAGCCACGTCCGCGACGGTCACACCCTCGATCTGCCGCCGAACTCCACCGACGTCGCCTTCAGCTACATCACCCTCCAGCACTGCGATCCCGACGACGCGCTCGAGCTCACGTCAGAAGCGGTGCGCATCACCAAGCCGGGGGGCAAAGTCGTGTTGAACTACCGGGCCCGCAGCCCGCAGGACGTCGTGTTGCTGCCGCTCGGCGCGGCCACCCGCGCGCTGTTCCGCATCCCGAAGTTCGGCTCGTGGCTCTCGCAGCGTCGGCTGGCCGCTCGCCTCGGTTGGCAGGCCAACCGGCTGCAGCCGGACGAGCTGATCGGGCCGCTCTCGCCGTTGCTCACCGACATCGAGATCTGGCGGAACCCGAAGAGCAAGATCACCGGTCGTGGCGCTGTCAACCAGGAGTTCGACGGGATCAACCGCCATCACTACTGGCTGATCGCCACCGTTCGCTGATCGTCGTCCGGGTCCAGCGGTCTGAGGGCGACCTGGGTGATCCGGTGGCGACCCACCGTGCGGATCTCGACCTGCCAGTTCTCGACGTCGATCCTCTCGCCCGGCCGCGGGAACCGGTTCATCTGGTCGAGCACGAGGCCGGCGATCGTCGTGTAGTCGCCCTCGGGGAGTTCGACGTCGAGATCGACCAGATCGTGGACCGGGAACGAACCGGGGACCACGATCGTGCCGTCGGCCTCGCGGATCACCGTGATGAGGTCGGGATCGGTCTCGTCCCAGATCTCTCCGACCAGCTCCTCGACGAGGTCTTCGACGGTGACGATGCCGATCGAGCGGGCGTATTCGTCGACGACCACGGCCATCTGGGTGCGACGAGCCTGGAACTCGCGTAGCGCCGTGAGGACCCGGGCAGCGTCCGGGAACGCCGGGATGTCCCACATCACCGACGTGACGGGGTCATCGGGGCGATCGAGCAGGCTGCGGAGCCGCACCATGCCGACGGTCTTGTCGAGGTTGCGTCGCTCGGCGACAGGCGCCCGGGAGTGTCCGGTCTCGACGAGGACCTCGAGCGCCTCGCGGCAGGTCGCGGCCGCGTCGATGACCGCGACGTCGCTGCGCGGGACCATGACCTCGTCGAGGGTGCGCTCCGCGATCTCGAAGGCCCCGTCGATGATCTGGCGCTGCTCGGGTGGGAACGTCTCGTGGATCGCCACCATGTCGCGGATCTCCTCGCCGGTGACCTCTTCGCGCTGACGTTTCGGGTCGCCGCCGAGGAGTCGGACTGCGAGGTCGGTGGAGATCGAGAGCAGCCACACGATCGGCTTGGTGAGTGTCGACAGCACGTCGAGGGGTCGGGCCATCACCATGCCCCACTTCTCGGCGCGCTGCATGGCGATGCGCTTCGGGGCGAGCTCGCCGAACACGAGCGTGAAGTAGGCGAGGACCAAGGTGACCAGGACCACCGACACCGGTCCCGCGGCCCCGCCGAGGAAATCGAGGCGCGCTTCGAGCGGTGCGGCGAGCGACACCGCGGCGGCAGCCGATGCGAGGAAGCCCGCCAGGGTGATGCCGATCTGGATGGTGGCGAGGAACTGGTTCGGTTGACGAGCGAGCCGGGCGAGGACCCCGCCGGTGGCCGAGCCTTCCTCGAGGCGCTGGAGTTGGCTCTCACGCAGCGACACGAGCGCGAGCTCCGTTCCGGCGAACGCCGCGTTGACCAGCACGAGAATCACCACGAGCAGCAGTTGTGGCCAGACGTCACCCATGTCGCTGCCATTCAAGCGTGCCCCGACCCAGTCTTTCCGGACGCGACCCGAAAAGACGGGGTCGGCCTGATCAGGCGGGAGCGAGCGCGCGGATGGCCGACAGCGGGCGGCGAAGCACGCTGATGTCGATGACGAGCTGCATCTCCGCCGAACCCGGCTCGCTCGATGCCGCGACACGCCCGAGTTCCTCGAGGTCAGGGACGTCATCGAGCGGGAAGTCGCCGGTGCACTGCGGATGGGCGAAGTCGTTGAACGCCGCCATGATCCATGGCCCACGAACCCAGTCGGCCGCGATCGGGAAGAACTCCATGGCGATGCCGTCGAGGTTCCCACTCGCGGCAACGCGTTGCGCCAGCAGGTCGCTCAGCCCTCGGCACTGCCCCGCGGCGGACGACATTCCCTGTCCGTGTGTCGGGTTGAAGAAGCACACCGAATCGGCGATCGGAAGCAGCCCATCTGGGAAGCGCTCGACCTGTTCGTAGTGGTGACGGACGGCGCGAGCCATCCGATACGTCTTGAGATCGGTGAGCGGTGTGACCGTTTCGGCGAGCTGCGACCAGATCGGGTCGACGAGCGTGTTGCCCTCGGCGCGGAAGGCGTCCCACTCGGTCCGTGCCGTGTCGCCGTAGCGACTCCCGAGCGACAGCAGCCAGCGATCGTCGGGAAGCTTGACGACGGCGCCGAATCGACTGGCGTGTGCGCCGCTGCCGGTCGGCATGAGGAAGAACACCGATCCCTCGAACGCGTCCCACACCTGCGGTTGGACGATCACCGAGGTGTACGAGACATCACAGTTGACGTAGGTCTCGGGAGCAGGGTCGTAGCCGATCTCCGGGAGCCACCGGGCGGTGCAGCTGTTGCGTCCGCTCGCATCGACCACGAGATCGGCGCGAAGAACTTCTCCGTTGCGGATCGCCACGCCGACGACCCGGCCGTCCTCGACGATCGGTTGGTCGACCAACGACCGGTGGCGAATGCTGACGTTGTCGAGTCCGGTGACGCGTCTGCGGACGTTGGCCTCCAGCTGTGGCCGGGTCTGGACGTAGGTCATCGGACCCTCGCTGGGGACGGGTTGATGACGTTGGAGGCTGTACGACTTGCCCTCGTTCGTGTAGGCGTAGAAGTCCCGGCCGAGGACCATCTCGACCGATCCGGTCGCGACCAGATCGTCGACGAAGCCCGGGAACCACTCGCTCATGGCGTCGAGACCGCCCGGGAGCAGGACGTGGAAGTGGTGCCCCTGCGGGACGGTGCCCCTGCGGGACGGTGCCCCTGCGGGACGGTGCCACGTGGTTCGGCCGCGATGGGTTCGTGGTCACGGTCGAGCACGATCACCTCGTCGAAGTGATCCGAGAGCACCCGGGCCGAGAACAGCCCACCCATGCCGCCCCCCACGACGATCGCCCGTTCACCGAGATGCCCGCCCTCTGCCACCCTTGCCCCCTTTGCGCTGGTCAAACCCTGACGCAACGATGCTGGACGTGCTTTCGTGAGCGCAAGCGACGTGGTCACGTGCGACCGACGTCACGCGCCTACTTCCGTTCGGGGAGCGGGGCAGAGTAGTCGGCGCCGGTATCGAGGCCGAACGCCGTGTGCAGCGCGCGAGCGGCGCGCTCCATGTCGCCTGCCGAGCAGACGACCGACACGCGAATCGTCGAGGTCGAGATCATCTCGATGTTCACGCCTTCGTCTGCGAGGACGCGGAACATCTTGGCGGCGATGCCGGGAGCGGACTTCATGCCGGCGCCGACGAGCGACACCTTGGCGATGTCGTTGTCGTGCGACACGCCTGTGGCCCCGATCTCGGCGGCGACACGCGACACGATCTCCTCGGCCTCGCCCATGTCGGCCAGCGGCATCGTGAAGCTGATGTCGGTCGTGCCCTGGGTGGAGGTGTTCTGCACGATCATGTCGACGTTGACGTTGGCGTCGGCGAGCGGCTCGAAGAGCGCTGCAGAGATGCCGGGCCGGTCGGGTACACCGAACACGGTGACCTTTGCTTCGGACATGTCGGTGACGACACCGGAGATGATTGGGTCTTCCATCGAAGCCTCCTCGTTGGTGACCCACGTGCCGGGTTCCCAGGTGAATGCGGAACGGACGTGGAGCGGAACGTCGTGATTGCGTGCGAACTCGACCGAGCGCAGCGCCAAGACCTTCGAGCCGGCGCCGGCCATCTCGAGCATCTCGTCGAAGTGGACCTTGGCGAGCTTGCGAGCTTGGGGCACGATGCGCGGGTCGGCGGTGAACACACCGGTGACATCGGTGTAGATCTCGCAGGCGTCAGCGCCCATCGCCTGGGCGAGTGCTGATGCGGTGAGGTCGGATGCGCCCCGACCCATTGTGGTGACCTCTTTGTCCGTGCTCACACCTTGGAAGCCGGCGATGACGCACACCTTGCCCTCGCTGAGCGACTGGCGGACTCGGTCGCCCTTGACCTCGACGATCTTGGCTTTGCGGTGTGCGGTATCGGTGATGATGCCGACCTGGCTGCCGGTGTAGCTGACGGCATCGATGCCGCGGTCGGCAAGCGCCATGGTCATCAGTGCAGCGGTGACGCGCTCCCCGGTGGTGAGCAGCATGTCCATCTCGCGACCGGGCTGCGTGGTCGACACCGAGTTGGCCAGCGCGATCAGGTTGTCGGTGGCCTTGCCCATGGCGGACACCACGACGATGACGTCGTTGCCGCGCTTCTTGGTGAACGCCACGTTGTCGGCGACCGCGTGGATGCGGTCGGGATCAGCAACGGAGGTGCCGCCGTACTTTTGAACGATCAGTGCCACGGGTGAGGGAGGTTACAAGCCGTCTCGCGGTGCGCGGGTCCTCGATTTGCGGCATCCTGGACGACATGAGCGTCGTCAAGATCAATGCCATCACGATCCCGGAGGGCATGGGCCCTCAGCTCGAAGGTCGCTTCGCCGGACGGGCAAAGATGGTCGAGCAGTTCGACGGGTTCGAGGACTTCCAGTTGCTGCGCCCCACCGAGGGTGAGAGCCGCTACTTCGTGTACACCCGCTGGGCGTCCGAAGAGCACTTCCAAGCGTGGATGAACAGCCAGGACTTCGAGCGCGGCCACGGATCCGGGCAGGCCGACGGCAACCAGCCGGCCGAGGGCGAAGCACCGCGCAAGCCGGTCGCCCAGGGCGCCGACCTGATGAGCTTCGAGGTCGTCGAACACGTCATCAAAGGCGCCTGACCGCCCCCAACCCGCCAAAAGCCGAAAAATCCCCCGTTTGTGACGCTGAGCGTCAAGAACGGGGGACATTTCGGTGATCGGACGTCAAGAGGTGAGGTCGGCGAGCGTCTCGAAGGCGTCGAAGACGTCGGTGTAGCTCGTCGTCAACGGTGACATCCCGAAGCGGAGGATGTCGGGATCGCGACGATCGATGATGACCTTGCGCTCACCGAGGGCTTCGTGGAGTTGTCGTGCGTCGGCGTGCCGGATGGCAACATGGCCGCCCCGTCGCATCGGATCCCGGGGCGTTGCGATCTCGAATCCGAACTGATCAGCCAGGTCGATGCCGAAGCCGGTCAACGAGCGGGCCTTCTCGGCGATCGCCCCGATCCCTGCCTCGACCGACAGTCCGATGCCCTCCCGCGCTGCGGTGAGCCCGAGTACCGGCGGCGTGCCGTTGAGCATCCGCCCGACGCCGAGTCGCGGGTCGAAGGGTCGCTCCATGGCGAACTGGTCGTTCTGCGCGAACCACCCCCAGATCGGTTGCGTCACTTTGTCCTGCACATGAGCTGACACGAAGACGAACGCCGGGGCGCCCGGCCCACCGTTGAGGAACTTGTAGGTGCATCCGACGGCGAGATCGACGCCGGCTCCGGGCAGGTCGAGTTCGAGCACCCCGGCCGCGTGCGACAGATCCCAGACCGTGGTCGCGCCGGCGGTTCGTGCCCGCGCCGTTTCGCGTGTGAGATCAGCCAACTCGGCCGTGCGGTAGTCGACGAGAGAACGCAGCACGACGTCAACGCCTTCGAGCTGGTCGAGCCCGTGACGCACCTCCACATCACGCAGCCGGGCGATGCCTTCGACCACGTAGCGGTCGGTGGGGAAGTCACCGTCGTTGATCGCCACCACCTTGCGTCGCCCGACATCTCCGATGAGGTCGAGCGCCACATTGACCTGCTGGAAGATGCCAACTGTGGTCGACTCGTGAACCGCCACCTCGCCGGGACCGGCCCCGAGCAGCGGAGCGAGTTCGTCGCCGACGGTGAGCGCCAGGTTCAACCAGTCGTGCTCCCACCACGACGAGATCAGGTCGCCGGACCATTCGCCGATCACCCGATGCAGCGCGGCCACCGTGCGTTTCGGCGTCCGGCCAAGCGAGTTCCCGTCGAGGTAGATCAGCTCGGAATCGGGGACCACGAACTCGTCGCGCCACCGCGCCAACGGGTCCGCTGCATCCATCTGTTTGGCGTCGGGCCGCTCGATCATGTGCACACTCTCGCAGCCGGCGCGAGATCAGGGCGTGAGATCGACGAAGCTGGCATGGCGGACGTGGCCGTCGCCTGTGAACTCAGCGATCTCGACGGTCGCCGTGAGCGCGGGAGTGACCCAGGTCGCATTGCGAACAACGGGCGCGGCCGGCGGCGGGTCGAACGGGCAGTCATCCGCGAGCAGTTCGTGCAGTCGGGCGGTGAGGCCGCGCAAGGTCCGCTGATCGAAGCCGGTGCCCACCCCGCCAGCGAACTGCAGTCCTTCGGGCGTGGGGCGACCGACGAGCAGGGCCCCGAAGGTGTCGGAACGATTGCCGGTGCCTGCGGTGAACCCGCCGATCGTCAACTGGACCGTGGTTCGGTTCTTGATCTTGCGCCAGTCCTTGGAGCGGGCGCCGGGCCGATAGCGCGATCCGACCCGCTTGGCGATCACGCCCTCCAGGCCCTGCTTGGCGGTGGCCGCAACCAGCGCCTGGCCGTCACCAACGGTGAACGACGGCACGGTCCAGTTGTCGCCCGGCTCGACGAGCTGGTCCAGGAGGCGCCGCCGGTCGAGGTAGGAGAGGTCGACGGTGTCGGTGCGGTCGACCTGGAGGACATCGAAGAACTGGATGACCGCCTGGCGATCCGACCCGACACCGCTGCGCTGCACGAGATCGAACCGAGGGCGACCGTCGTCGTCGAACACGATCAGTTCGCCGTCGAGGATCGCGGAGGTCGCGTTCACGGAGGCCGGGAGGGTGGCGAACTCCGGCCAGCGGTCGGTCACATCGTGGCCTGCCGTGCTCTGGAGCCGAAGGACGCCGTCGGTGATGTGGACGACCGTTCGGTACCCGTCCCACTTGACCTCGAACGCCCAGCCGTCATCATCGGGGACCGCACCTGTCGAACCCATCGTCGCCTTCATCGGCAACACAGGGAACATGAGTGCCACGGGACTGTCAGCTCTCGGGGAGACGGCTCGACAGCACCCCGTCGGCTTCGAGCGCATCGAGGTGGGCGTCGTCGTAGTCGAGCAGTTCGCTCAGGATCTCGCGGTTGTCCTCTCCGCGATACTTCGGCACCCCGCTCACGCCGACGTCGGGTGACGCACTGAACCTCCATGGCACGTTCGGAACTCGCATGGTTCCGCCGCCTCGATCATCGACGTCGACCACCGCGCCGCGCTCACGAGCCCAGTCGGTGTCGGTCAACTCACCTGGCTGGCGCACTCGGCCGACGGCGAGTTGGTGCTTCGAGAACTGTTCTTCGAACGTCGCTGCATCGGGCACCGTTGCCGCGTGGTCGCGGATGATCGCTCGCAATGCATCGAAGTTCGCGAGCCGGGCGGCGACGTCGACGAACCTGGGATCGTCGGCCAGTTCGGACATGCCCATCGCCGCAATGAAGAAGTCGAAGGTGCCGCGCTCGGCGGGATGGCCGCTGACCACGAGCGACTCGCCGTTGGCAACCGTGAGTACGAGGTAGTCGCCAGGGCGAAAGCTACGAATCCACTGAGGATCGTCATGGCCGTCCCACAGGGAGTCGTGGAGGTGCTCGTTGACGTACAGCATCGTCTCGGCCATCGACACGTCGATCCACTGGCCTTCACCGGTGTGCTCGCGCTGATACAGCGCAGCGAGGATCGCGGACGCAGTTTCGAGCGAGGTGTAGAGATCGGCGTGGCTGTGCGGATCCTTCGCCAGTTCGCCCCCGCGGGCGTTGCCTTGCGACGCCACGATGCCCGACTCGGCCTCGACCACCGGCGCGTAGGCGCGTCGCTTCACCCACGGCCCGGTCTGGCCATAGCCGGAGATCGAGGCGTAGATCAGCCGGGGGTTGCGGGCGCGCAGCGTGTCGGCGTCGAGCCCGAGGCGGCTCATCACGCCCGGGCGGTAGTTCTCGACGAGCACGTCGGCGTGGTCGGCCAGGCCGAGCAGGATGTCGGCGCCGGCTGGCGTGGCGAGGTCGAGCGACAGGTTCCGCTTGCCGACGTTCTGTTGCACGAAGTAGCTCGACAAGCCGTTGCGGCGCGGCGTGGCGAATCGGGTGAGGTCGCCGGCGGGCGGTTCGATCTTGATCACCTCGGCGCCCATGTCGGCGAGCATTCGGGTGCAGTGCGGCCCCGACAGCACGCGACTGAGATCGAGCACCCGGATTCCTGAGAGCGGTCGAACAGCGGCGGTCGGTGCGTTCACGCCGCCCATCGTGCCCGATCCACCCGCAGTTCCCCGTGCCCAGGTCAATCGGAACCACCGTGGTTCCCAGCGCCCAGGTCAATCGGAACCACGATCGTGTCCGATCCGACCTCGAGTGGTGATGTTCGCAACACTGCTGCGATGTCGAACACCGCTGACGCGCCACTTGCCGGACAGACCGCCCTCATCACCGGAGGAGGGTCCGGCATCGGGCTCGCCTGCGCCCGGGCCCTTGCTGGCGATGGTGCGTCGGTGGTGCTCGCCGCCCGCAACGCCGAACGGCTGGAAGCGTCGGCCAACGAGCTCCGCGCGGAGTTCGCCGACGTGGCGGTGGCGACGGTGGCCTGCGATGTCACCGACGAAGCGAGTGTCGAAGCAACGTGCGCGGCCGCGGCAGACATCGGTCCAGTACGCATCGTGGTCGCCAACGCCGGCACCGGATCGGCCGGTCCGTTCCACCTCACCACGCTCGACGACTGGAACCAGGTGCTCGGCACCAACCTCACCGGGGCGTTCCTCACAATGAAGCACGCCGTGCCCTATCTCGCTGCGAATGGCGGCGGGTCGATTGTGGCGATGTCGTCGATCGCGGCGGTTTCGACGCACCGCTACATGACCCCCTACAACGTGTCGAAGGCCGGCCTCGAGATGTTGGTGCAGCAGGTCGCCGATGAGTTGGGATCGTCGGGCATCCGTGCCAACGCCGTGCGACCGAGCCTGGTGCCGACGGACATTTCCGCCGGGCTCACCGCCAGCCCCGAGATCGTCGACGACTACCTCGAACAGATGCCGCTCCATCGCCTCGGCACCACCGAGGACATCGCTTCGCTGGTCCGATTTCTCGCCGGACCCGAGAGCTCGTGGATCACGGGCATGTGCATCAGCTCCGACGGTGGTCATCACCTTCGCCGCGGCCCGAACCTCCACGGCGTGATGGAGATGGTCTTCGGCGACCAGCTGGCACCCCCGGGCCCCGCCAACTGATAGATCGTGGTTCCTGGAGACCCGGGCGCTGGGAACCACGGTGGACGTCACAGTGGAAGCTGGTCGTCTGGCGATACGGTTGGGGATTGGCACTGGTCGAAAGTCGACTGGTGAGCGCATTCGGATTCTTTGTTGCTCCGGTCTTGCGCTGTTGAGCTACATAGAGGAGTCCCCCCAATGACGATCATCGATGACGCTGCGCGCGTCACCACCACAGACGCTGCCGACGAAGCAGTGGCATTCCGCGATCTCGGCCTGCCCGAGGCAATCGTGCATCGCCTCGAGAGCCAGGGCAAGCACAACACGTTCCCGATTCAGGCCGCCGTGATCCCCGACGCCCTCGCTGGCCGTGACGTCGCCGGCCGTGCGCCCACCGGCTCGGGCAAGACCCTCGGTTTCGGGCTCCCGCTCGTCGCAGGCCTCGTCGACGCCCGCCCCAAGCGCCCGGTCGCCTTGGTGCTCGCCCCCACACGTGAACTCGCCGAGCAGATCATGGCCGAGCTCACGCCCTTCGCGAAGGCCGCTGGTCATGATGCCGCATCGATCTACGGTGGCGTCGGCTACGGCGGCCAGCGCAAGGCGCTCGACCGTGGCGTCGAACTCGTCGTTGCGTGCCCGGGTCGCCTCGAAGACCTCATGCAGATGAAGGCGATCAACCTGCGTGACGTCACCACCGTCGTGATCGACGAAGCCGACCAGATGGCCGACATGGGCTTCCTGCCAGCAGTCCGACGCATTGTCGAGCAGACCGATCGTGACCGGCAGGTGCTGTTGTTCTCCGCCACGCTCGACGGTCCGGTCGCCAAGCTCGTCGCCGATTTCCAACACAATCCGGTGCGTCACGAGGTTGGTCCCAAGGGCCCCGACGTGCACGCCGCCAAGCACCATTTCTGGCTGGTCGAGCGCGAAGATCGCGTCGCCACAACCGCCGATGTCATCCAGCGCCTCGGGTCGACCATCGTGTTCACCCGCACCCGTCACGGCGCCGACCGGCTCGCCAAGCAGCTCGGCCGCAACGGCGTGAAGGCCGAACCGATCCACGGCGGCCGGAGCCAGGGCCAGCGCGATCGTGCGCTCGCTGCGTTCAAGAAGGGCCAGGCATCGGCGCTGATCGCCACCGACGTCGCCGCCCGCGGCATCCACGTCAACGGCGTCAACGCAGTTGTCCACTACGACCCGCCGGCCGAGGACGCCACCTACCTGCACCGCTCGGGCCGCACCGCCCGTGCCGGCGCTACCGGCACCGTGGTGTCGCTGCTCGATCACAGCCAGAAGAAGGACGCCCTCAAGCTCCAGCGCGGCATCGGCATCGACGAGCCCGTCACCAAGGCCAACGTCCGCGGTCTCGTGATCCACGCCGCACCCGAGGTGGCGCACTCGGCTCGCACCGAGCAGGTCGACGCCGAACACAAGGTCACTCGCATCGCTCGTACTGACGCGCCGGGCGAGCAGCCGACGGCCAAGCAGCCAAAGGCCAAGCAGCAGCGGGATCAGCCGGAGACGACGAGTCGCCCCGTGCCCACCGGTAACGCTGCTGACGCCAAGGGGTCGGTCAAGTTCTTCAACTCCGGCCGCGGCTACGGCTTCATCACGCCCGATGCGGGCGGCAAGGACCTGTTCGTGCATTTCTCGGCGATCCTCAACGATGGTTTCAAGACCCTCGACAACGGCGCCCGCGTCGACTTCGAGGTGCGCGAGGGCCGCAACGGTGACGAAGCGTTCGACGTCCGCGTCGTCCCCTTCAACTGAGAGGCTCATCGCAATAGGGTCGCGGCGTGCACGCGAATCGTGATCTCGTCGAGAAGCGCATCCAGCGCGAGTTGTGGGAGCGGGTCCTCCCGCTCGTTCATCCACACCAACTCCAGCTGACCATCGAGGCCGGCCCCGACGTCGAGCATCTGGAACCGTTCGTGGTGGGATCCTCATGGGGCGCCCCATGGGCGACCACCTGGTTCCGGCTCACGGGTGAGATTCCCGCGGACTGGGCTGGCCAACGTGTCGAGGCGGTGGTCGACCTCGGCTTCCACGATCGCGCCGCAGGGTTCCAATGCGAGGGTCTCGTCGTCGATCTCCACGACGACGGAACCTTCTCGCCATTGCAGGGCATCCACCCGCGTCGCACCAACTACGCAGTCGACGCCATCCCCGGACCGCTCACCCTGCACGTCGAGGCGGCGTCCAATCCCATGTTCGCCCAGTTCGCACCGTCGTCGCTGGGCTCGCCCGACACCGCCGGCGACCGCCAGCTGTACCGATTCAAGCGGGCATCACTCGTGGTCGTCGACCCTGCTGCCGAAGCGCTTGCCTACGACATCGAAGTGCTCGACGGCGTGATGCGCTCGCTCGCGCTCGACGACCCGCGCCGCGCCCGCTTGCTGCGCACACTTGCCGACACCCTCGACCGCATCCCCGACATTGACGCGGCCAGCGGCATCATCGCCCCGGCGATGGCCGAAGACTTCGGTGACGCGGTCCGGCACCGGTCGGTCGCCGTCGGCCACGCCCACATCGACACCGCCTGGCTCTGGCCGATCCGCGAAACCAAGCGCAAGTGCACCCGCACCTTCGCCTCCGCGGTGGCATTGATGGACGACTACCCCGAGTACGTCTTCGCAGCGTCGTCGGCGCAGCACTACACGTGGATCGAGGAACGCCACCCCGAGCTGTTCGCGAAGATCGTCGAGCGCGTCGAGCGTGGCCAGTGGATGCCGGTCGGCGGCATGTGGGTCGAGTCCGACATGAACCTTCCGTCCGGCGAGAGTCTCGTGCGTCAGATCGTGTTCGGTCAGCGTTACTTCGAAGAGAAGTTCGGGATGCGGTGCACCGAGGTGTGGATCCCTGACGTGTTCGGCTACCCGGCCGGACTGCCGCAGGTGTTCGCGGCCGGCGGGATGGACCGCTTCGTCACCCAGAAGCTCAGCTGGAACAAGCAGAACACGTTCCCGCACAGCACGTTCTCGTGGGAGGGCCTCGACGGATCGCGGGTCCTCACGCACTTCCCACCGGTCGACACCTACAACGCCGAGATCACCCCCGACGAGTTCGGCTTCTCGATCACCAACTTCAAGGACCACGCCTGGAGCACTGACTCGCTGATGCCGTTCGGCCACGGCGACGGCGGTGGCGGCCCCACCCGCGAGATGCTCGAACGAGCGCGCCGCCTCGCGCACATCGAGTCGCGCGCGACCCTGGAAGTCGGTGCCCCCGATGCAATGTTCGGTCGTATCGAGCGCACGATCGACGCAGGTGCGCCAGCGCCGGTATGGCG
>DATLBC010000018.1:0-8725 GCA_035527095.1 Ilumatobacteraceae bacterium
ACCGCCGACGGCTCGTACCACCTCCAGGTCCTGCTGCCGACGACGCCCGAACTGCTCGACGAGCCGACCTCACTGTCGACGATCTCCCAGATCGGCATCGCCCTCGACGGGGTGACGATCTTCGGCGACGCGCCGTCGGTCGCCGACCGTGGCGGTCTGCCCGCGCTCGATGCCTGCGGTGGGCACATCGATCCGTCCGGCTACTACCACTGGCACTTCGGCGCCGAATCGATCCAGACCAACCTGGACGAGGCGGGAGCTGCGGTGACGTGCGAGATCGAGCAGGACGTCGAAGCCCTGGTCGGCTTCGCCTTCGACGGCTACGCGATCTACGGACCCGAGGAGGATCGGGCGATCCCGTCCGATCTCGACGAGTGTTCGGGCCACGTGTCGGTTACCGCCGAGTTCGGCGAGGTGTACCACTACCACCTCACCTACGACTCGCCGAACCTTCCGACCTGCCGGGTCGGTGCCGCAGCGGTCGCCACGCTGTCGAGCCCGGACAACGCCAACGTCGCCCTCCCGAACGGTGAGGGCGCCGGCGGCGGACCTGGTGGCGGACCCGGCGGCCCGCCGCCCGGTGGATGAGATGGCGATCGTTGTGACTTCCACACAGGTGGGTGCGAGGCCACGGCACCGCCGCGCCACGCTGCTGGTGCTGCTCGCCACGCTCCTGGTGTTGCTCGTCGGCGCGGCACCGGCGTCGGCGCACGACTCGACCGACGGCAGCACCGTCGTGACGATCGACGACCGCCGGGTGATCGTGGGAGCTTCGGTCGCATTCGACGAGCTCGGCTACGTCGACACCTCGGGCGACGGCCTGATCGACGCAAACGAGCTCGCCGAGCAGGAGGCCACCGTCGCGCCGGAACTCGTCGCGACGGTCCGCGAGCGGGTCCGGCTGTCGGTCGACGGCGAACCGGTCGAGATCATCGGCGCCGGTGTCCAGGCGCCGAGCGAGGTCAGCGCAAACGACACGGGCGCCTCGCCGTTCGTGATGCTGGTGCTCGCATCGGGTCCTCACGACGGTGACGTCGCGAACGTCGAACTCGAGTGGAGCCTCGACGGACCGTCGAACATCGTGGTGCTGTCGCATCCCGACGGCGCGGTCACCGGCCAACTCGGCGACGACGGGTCGATCTCGTTCTCGCTCGACGGGTGGTCGAGTGCCATGTCGTTCTTCGAACTTGGCATCGACCACATCCGCTTCGGGCCGGACCATCTCTTGTTCCTGCTCGTGCTCACCTTGGCGGTCGTCGGAACGTCGGTGTCGCGCACGACGACTCGACGCACGGTCGAGTTGGTCACCGCGTTCACCGTCGGTCACGCCATCAGCCTCGGCCTCGCCTACTTCGAGCTGATCTCGATCCCGGCGTGGGTGGTCGAACCGGCGATCTCGCTCTCGATCGTGGCCGCCGCCATCCTCGCCCTGCGCGGCCGCGCGAGCGATGCCCGACCGTGGATCGCCGGCCTCATCGGCCTCGTCCACGGACTGGGCTTCGCATCGAGCCTCGGCAGCCTCGGCGTCGTCACCTCGCAACGGGTCACGGCGCTCGCTGCGTTCAACTTCGGCATCGACATCGCCCAGACGGCATTCGTGCTGCTCGTCATCGGCGCACTGTGGCTGAGCACGCAGCTCCTCGACCGGCGCGTGGTCTGGGTCCGTTCCTCGGTCGCGGCCGGCGCCGCGCTGTTCGGCATCGCCTGGACGGTGTCCCGACTCGCTGAGATCCCGCTGTGAGCAATCGCTCGACCATCGACACGACTGGAGACGACATGACACGAAGCCACAGGATGAGGCCCACTCGACGACCGATCGCCGTGGCGGCGCTTGTGGCCGCGCTCGCCCTGTCCTCGTGCGGAAACGACGCCACGCCCGATACCGCGGAGACGCCAACGACTGCCCCGAGCGCGACGGACCCGGCCACGGCTCCCAGCGACGAACCGACCGTTGAAGCGCCGGGGCTCGGAGACATCGACCTCGCTACGTTCTTCGACGGTGCTCTCGCCACCGAGCCGGTGACGACTGACTGCACCCTCGCCGACGGCACCGACACCCAGTGCTACGAACTGACCGTCGCCGGATTCCCCGCCAACCGTGACGCCATCGGACCCTGGTGCCCCGCAACCACATCCGACGGCGCGGCCGGGATCTGGTTCGACGGCAACGCCGTCTACGACATCGACGGCGAGTTCATCTCGGACCTCGCCGACATCTACGACGACCCCATCTGGAAGCTCTATGACGAGGACGGCAACGTGCTGTCGACCGACACGTCGGAGAAGTTCAACGACCTCGTCACCGGCGGCCCGCAAGCCGATCCCGATGCCGGACCGGTGAACCTGTGCGTCTACGGCGAGATCGAGTGGGCCGACGGCGGTGGCCCGATCACCGCGACCGTCGAGATCCCCATCACCCCGATCCGCGCCGACACAGCGAGCAGCGCCCCGAGCACGCTTGGCGTCACCCTCGATGGCGTCCTCATCGAGAACAGCGCACCGGTCGACCTCATCCTGGGCAACTACACCATCGGCGCCTTCGATCCCTGCGGCGGCCACGTCAACCCGCAGGAGGGCTACCACATGCACGCCACGACCGGCTGTTCCAACTCCACCGACGACATTCCCGCCGGCGAGACCGCGCTGTTCGGTTACGCACTCGACGGTTACGCGATCCACGTCCCCTACGACGACGCCGAAGCCGACGCCGGTCTCGACGACTGCAACGGGCACGAGACGCCCGAACTCGGCTACCACTACCACGCCAACCAGGTCGAGGAGAACGCCGTGCTGACCTGCTTCACCGGCCTCGTTGTCGAAGTGGCGAGCGCAGGACCCGGCGGTGGTGGACCTCCGCCCGGCGGACCGGGAGCGCCGCCGGCCGACTCTGATCCCTCCGGTTGATGACCGAGGTGGGTTGAATGGTCGGCGTGATCACGGGCGCATCACCCAGTCGCATCCTCGTCGTCGAGGACGAGCCGGCCATCAGCGACGTCGTCTCGATGGCGCTTCGCCACCAGGGCCATGTGATCACCACGGCCGACCACGGCCGACGCGGCCGCGACCTCGCGCTCACCGGCGACTTCGACCTGGTCGTGCTCGACGTCATGCTGCCAGGTGTCGACGGCTACGAAATCTGCCGTGACCTCCGTGCCGCGGGGTCGACGACGCCCGTGTTGTTCCTGACGGCGCGTGATGGACCCGACGACAGGATCGAGGGGTTCGTCACCGGCGGCGACGACTACCTCACCAAGCCGTTCAGCGTCGATGAGTTGGTGCTGCGGGCGTCCGCCATCCTGCGACGGACGGGCCGTGAAGCACCATCTGACCGCCTCGTCGTCGCCGACCTGAGCCTCGACCCCGCGGCCCACGAGGTTCGTCGCTCCGGTGAACGGATCGAGTTGTCGCCAACCGAGTTCCGTCTGCTGCACTACCTGATGTTGAACGCCGGAACGGTGCTGTCGAAGGCGCAGATCCTGGTGAACGCATGGGACCACGACTTCGATGGGGGCGACAACGTGGTCGAGCTCTACATCGGCTATCTCCGACGCAAGATCGACGATGGCCACCGACCGTTGATTCACACGCGTCGCGGCGTCGGCTACGTCGTGCGTGACGAGGTCGGCCAATGAGACGACCGCCGCTGCGGTGGCTGATGCTGGTTCCGACGCTGCTGACGGTCACGATCGGATTCGGCGCGTTCGCGGTCTACATCGACAACGTCGAGCGATCCAATCTGATCGCCGACATCGACGACGAATTGGCCCGAGCGGAACGCGGAGCCGAGCCCCGCGCCCCCGGCGACGCCGGCGGCCCCCCGGTCGAGGAAGATGTTGCCGCCACCGACGCGGTCGACGACGTGGCACCACCGGTGCAGGTCGTCGTGTCGGGCGGCGGCGAACTGCTCACTCCACCGGGGGAGAGTCCGTTCAGCGACGAGACGCTGCGTGAGATCTCGGTTCGCAGCGGAACGCTGACCGTCGACGACCCCCGCTACCGCGTGCTCGTGACGCCGTTGGACGATGGCGCGGTGGTCGTCACCGCGCTGCCCCTGGAACGTTTCGACGAATCGATCACCGATTTCCGGCAGACGCTGCTCGGCGGCGGAGCGGTGATCCTGGTGCTCGTGGCGGGCATGATCTGGCTCCTCACCACGCTTGCGGTGCGGCCCGTCACCCGACTGGCCACCACAGCGACGCGGATCGCGGGCGGCGAACTGCAACGCGACGTCGATGCGCCCGCCGGGTCGCTCGAGACCGCCGAACTCGCCCAAGCTCTCGATCTCATGTTGGTGCGCCTGCGCGGCACGATCGACGACAGTGAACGCGCTGCACTGTCGGCGAGCGAGGCGCGAGACGCCATGCGGCGATTCCTCGCCGACGTGTCCCACGAACTCCGCACCCCACTCACCGCACTCAAGGGATACAGCGACCTGTACGCCGGCGGGATGCTCGACGAGCCCGGGGCGCTCGACCGGGCGATGACCCGCATCGGCGCAGAAAGCGAACGGCTCAACGGGCTCGTGACCGACATGCTGCAACTGGCCCGTGAAGCACCCACGACCGAACCCACCGAATCCTTCGACGCGACCGGCGTCATCGAGGTGGTGGCCGCCGACCTTCGCGCCGCCCACCCCGACGTCGACGTGCTCGTCGAGGTCGCACCGTCCGCCTGCACCACCATCGCTGGCCAGCCCAGCCGTTTCCACCAGGCCATGCTCAACCTGGGATCCAATGCGTGTGCCCACGCCACGACCGGCACACCGGTGCACTTCGCGGTCATCTCGACCGAAACCGACATCATCGTCAGGGTGATCGACCACGGACAGGGCATCGACCCGAGCGAGGCCGACAGGGTCTTCCTGCCGTTCTACCGCTCCGAACCCGGCCGCGAACGGAACAACGGGGGCGGAGCGGGCCTCGGTCTCGCCATCGCAAGCCAGATCATCGAACGTCACAATGGGACGATCACCATCGAGCAAACCCCGGGCGGAGGTGCCACTTTCGTCGTGACCATGCGGCTCGCCGACGCCTCGCCCGCGCGCCGAACACTCGGGCCCGAGAAGTGATCGAAAGCGCGTTTCATCTCGCTCCTCGACCCCTTCGCTCCCTACGGCACCCCCTCCCCGTCCGCACGACGGCTGCAAACGGCCCATCGACACACGCACGATGCTTCGCACGATGGGCAACGCGAGACACGATCAACCCAGCTTGGCAACCAAATCGTGTCACCGATCGCCAATACGTTCGCTCGCCCGGGGCCCAGGTTCGGGTCTGACTCGTCGTTGGTTGGTGATCGGCTTCGCGAGGTCGCGAGCGGCGCCCGCCCGCCGCAGGAAGCTCGTTCAGGCCGTCACTCCGGGCGGGCCGCCTCCCAGTTGCGCAGGTGCCCAGCCCGCAGTCGGGTGGGGTGAAGTCGCTTCGTTCGGGGTCCAGGCGTTGCCTTCGGAGGTCTCCCCCGCCAGATCGTGTCCCGTCGGAGGTCGGGTCGGGCAGGTCGTGCGCGAGGGCGGTGGGAGGGCATACACCTTTGCAGGTTTCCCTGAAAGGGAAACCTGGCGACCCGATCGGGTCAGCGGAGTGCGACGAGCTTGTGCGGCCTCGAGCGATACGCCTGGAACCTTCTTGTCTCACACGGGCGGGGGAACGGCCTTTACGAGAGGCAGGGAGAACACGTGGTCCTCCCCCGACGAACCGAGGAACGTATGCCTATACACGGCCGAGCCACGATGACCGTCACTCAAGCCGCCACGGTGCTCGGCATCTCGCGCACCAGCGCGTACGAGTGTGTGCGACGCGGTGAGATCCCGTCGCTCCGTCTCGGTGGACGCATCATCGTGCCCACCCAGGCAGTCGAAGAGCTGCTCAACTTCCGCGCTCCCGGGCCAGCCGAGTCCCCGGAGAATTCGCTCGCCCGGCAGCGAGACACGCTGTTCTGAATGCACGCTTCAGTAGAGACAGCATCGACCCGACCGCCGCTTCCGGGTCGGGTGAGATTCCAGGCGTCGGCACGCGAGCACAGGTCCAGCGTGATGGCGGTCGACGAGTACCGACCGATCGATCATCCAATCGAATGTGGGCTACTTCACAGACTATTACCCGCTGGGTGCACGAATCGTTACGTTTCGTTACGATAACATCATGACCGTGCCCGGCAAGGGCGGCCGCCCGCGGAAATGGCGCTCTGACACCGACCGTGTCCGTGCGCACCGGGCGCGGCTGCGAGGGGAAGAAGAGCCGCCAACCGTCGACACAGCCCTCGACGTAGGCGACGAGGTCGCTCTCGCTTGGCGCCGTGTACGAGAACTGGAGAGGGCCTCTGAAGAACTACGCCAAGAGCTGGAGTTGTCGCTGGCGTCAGCTCGTGATGCGAAGAAGGCGCTCGATCACGAGCGCACCAGGTTCGGATGGATCAACAACGAGAACACCCGGCTCCGGGCTGAGCTCGAGGCCCTTCGAGCCGACCGAGACTCGATGCGAGAAACGGACAACGCACATACCGAGGCTCCACAGCAGCCCAACGCAAGGCCAGCCACCGGGCCAGTCGGGCCCAACCGCGCTCAACGACGAAGGGAAGAACGTCGACGACGACGCGGCGACTGACAGCACCACATACTCGACAACTCACATCAGACAGTGTGAGTGACGACATCGTGGTGGGAGTCTTCGAACGCACAGGTGGTAGCGATCGGGTGGGCCACGGGGGATTCGGTGGGAGTGGTCGAGTGAGTAGTCATCTGGACAGTACGGACATGAGCAACCCCGACGAACACACCCGCCGCTCCACCTACACCGTCGAGGAAGTCGCCCGCATCCTCGGCATCTCGCGAACCACCGCGTACGAGTGCGTGAGACGCGGCGACATCCAGGCCTGTCGCTTCGGGCGACGCGTCGTCGTGCCGACGATCGTCGTCGACCGGCTGCTCACTGCGCTCGACGAAGACCGACCGAACTCGCTCAACTGAGCAACGAATCAGCCGTCCCGGTGTTCCGCCCCCGGCTATCCGGACACGGACGATGTGCGTCGCAAGACACAATCACCCCAGCTAGGACGGTAGATCGTGTGTCACTGATCGCGGACCGGGCTCCCGCTCGGCTCTGGGTTCGAGAGCTGAGCCACTGGAGCGCACCAGCTCGTCGCTCGCGCTTCTGTCTGCGTTGCATCGTGCGGCCTCGCGGATCGCCGCAGGGTGTCCGCCAGCCTGTTCAGGCAGTCGCGCTGGGAGTGCCGCTCGCCTGGTGCCGCCCGCCGAGCGGCCAGCCCGCATTTCGGGTCGCGCAAAGTCGTTTCGTGGGTGGTCTGGCTGCGCTCGGGGGGTCCGCCCCGTCAGATCGTGTCTCGTCGGGGGCCGGGTCAGGGGGTCGTGCGCGGAGGCGTTGGGAGGGCATACACCTTTGCAGGTTTCCCTCAACGGGAAACCTGGTGACCCGATCGGGTCACTTGAGTGCGACGAGCTCGTGCGCCAGTCGCACCACTGCCCGAGCAAGCTCGACCACGTGGCTCGCTTGTGTTGGGGTCGGATTCGGGATGTCCTCCGGATATCGACCGGCGACTGCCCACGGAGCGAGTTCGGTGAGTGCGGCCATGTCGAACCGGGGTTCGCTCGATGCCGGGAGAAGGCCCGCAAGACGATCGAGCCGGTGCGACTTCGGGAAGTCGATCCCGGCATGGACGAGCACCGCCTTGACGGCCTTCTCCGCTGCCTGCTGAGCGTGGAAGCACACTGCCCACTCGACGCCGACATCGGAGCGCAGCACGAGTTCCGCGATGGTGAGATCGTCATTGGCCTTCGCAAGCCAACTCTGCGTGGTCGCCGCTGACGAATCGGACGGCTCAGTCACGCCGGTACAGGCACTGCCCATCAAAGACGGTGGCTCGTTCGATCGTGCCCGGGATTCCGCTGCGATTGACGTAGCGCTCAGGATCGGTGAATGACACGTCGAACGGAGCACTCGATGTCGACGCCTTGAACGCGCGCGTCTTGAGGTCGATCGCGTCTCGGGGCTCGAAGGAGTCGAGCACGACGAGCAGGTCGATGTCGCTGTCACCGTCGTCGTCACCGCGGGCCACCGAGCCATAGAGCCAGACTGCCGCCGGATCGAACTCGGCGACGAGGTCGGCGATCACGACGTCGGTCCATTCGTCGAGTCGACGACCGTCCCAAACGGCTTTGCCGTCCTTGACCGTCCACGTGCTCGACATGCTCCCAAGAGTAGTTCGGTGCGCCGAGTCGAGCGATCGCGACGTCGTCACGGGCGCCAGGCGAGAGCTGACGCACCGCCTCCGGCCCGGCCTCGGGCAGTCTTGGCCGATCCCAGAGTTTGTTGTCTCACATCGACAAGTGGACCGCCTTTACGAGAGGGAGGGAGACCACATGGTCCTCCCCGGACGAACGGAGGAACGCATGCCCATGACCGGTCGCGCCACCATGACCGTCACCCAGGCCGCCACGGTGCTCGGCATCTCGCGAACCGCCGCGTACGAGTGCGTGCGACGCGGCGAGATCCCGTCGCTCCGACTCGGTGGCCGCATCATCGTGCCCACCCAGGCAGTCGAAGAGCTGCTCACCTTCGGCGCGCGGCAGACATCCGAGTCGCCCGACCATCCGCTGGCCGAACAGCGAGACACGCTGTTCTGAACGCGGCTTTCAATCGAACATCATCGACTCGACCGTGGCCGCGGCGTCGCGGGAGATCCCGGGCGTGACATGGGAGTACAAGTCGAG